>NZ_LGCW01000230.1:0-79360 GCF_001279365.1 Streptomyces sp. NRRL F-5755
CTCCCCCCAGTTCACCCCCCGTTCAGCCCCGGATTGCCGGATGTCACCGGGGGTGGCGGTGGCGCTCTGGTAGATTGGTCTATACCACACGACCACTCTCCAGATCGGCAGGCTCAGCGTGGAAGTTGTCATCGTCCCGGACGCCAAGGCAGGCGGCGAGCTGATCGCGGAGGCCATCGCCGCCCTGGTCCGTCGCAAGCCCGAGGCGCTGTTGGGTGTGGCCACCGGCTCGACTCCGCTGCCCGTCTACGAAGCGCTGGCGGCCAAGGTCCGCGGTGGGGACGTAGATGTCTCGCGTGCCCGCATCTGCCAGCTCGACGAGTACGTGGGGCTGCCCGCCGGGCACCCCGAGTCGTACCGGTCCGTGGTGCTCCGCGAGGTCGTGGAGCCGCTGGGGCTCGGCGAGGACGCGTTCATGGGGCCGGACGGCACCGCCGAGGACGTCCAGGCGGCCTGTGAGGCGTACGACCGCGCGCTGGGCGAGGCCGGCGGGGTGGATCTCCAGCTGCTGGGCATCGGCACCGACGGGCACATCGGCTTCAACGAGCCGTGCTCCTCGCTCGCGTCCCGTACCCGGATCAAGACGCTGACGCAGCAGACCCGGGAGGACAACGCCCGGTTCTTCGACAGCCTGGACGAGGTGCCCCACCACGTCATCACCCAGGGCATCGGCACCATTCTGGAGGCCCGCCACCTGGTGCTGCTGGCCACCGGCGAGGGCAAGGCGGACGCCGTCGCGCAGTCCGTCGAGGGCCCGGTCTCGGCGCTCGTACCCGCCTCCGCCCTGCAGCTGCACCCGCACGCCACGGTCGTCGTCGACGAGGCCGCCGCGTCCAAGCTCAAGCTGGCCGACTACTTCCGCGCCACGTACGCGGCCAAGCCGGAGTGGCAGGGCCTGTAGGGGGCAGCCGGACGGCCACCCCGTACGGCCACCCCGTACGGCACAAGCACGCACACGACCCGGGTGGGGCGCCTCCGCAAAGACGCCCCACCCGGGTCGTTTCGTCCATGGGCCGTTCAGCCCACCCACCGTTCAGCCCACCGCCATTCAACCCACCGACCATCCACCCCACTGGCCGTTCAACCCACCGGCCATCCATCCCACTGGCCGTTCAACCCACCGGCCGAGCCGTCCGCACCGCGCCATCCGCACCCGCACCGCCCACACCCGTGGCGCCGTCCACAACCGCTCTGCCACCACCCGCACCATCCGCCCCCCACTCATGCCCCCCACCGGACCACCGGCTCCCCTCCGCGGCCCGGTGGGGGATTCATCCACCCGCGATGACCTCGGCGGCGGCGCGTCCGCAGACGCGGGCCGCGCCGTGGGTGGCGATGTGCAGGGCCCCGCGCGGGGGCGCCTGGGGCAGGCCCATTTCGACGACGACCGTGTCGGGCCGGGCGTCGAGCAGGGCGTCGAGGGCATCCGTCATCCAGGTGTGCCGATGTGCGTCGCGGACGACGGCGACGATCCGCCGCTCCCCCGCCGCCCGCAGGATCTCCTCCGTCCGGGCGGACGTGTCGGCAGCGACGGCTCCGGCGTTTCCGTACGTGCCCGTCTCCGTCCCCGGCAGCAGCCGCCCCAGTTCCGCGGCGACCCCCCACGGCGTCTCGTCGCCGACGGCGATATTCGCGACGGGCGTGAAGGCCGCGACGTACGCGGGCGCGCGGAGCGGCTCGTACGGGCCGTTGCGGGTGATCCGCAGCGCGCGGCGGGCCGCCACCAGGCCGGCCTCGGGTGCGGGCGCGACCCCTCGCTCCCCAGAGAGGGTTCCCTGCGCCGCGCCCGCACTCCGGGTCCACCGTGCCAGGGCGCGGACCCGCGCCGCGGCGTCGGCGAGCCGCTTCTCCGACAGCTCGCCGTCGCGTACCGCCCTCACCAGGGCGTCGCGCAGCCGCAGCACGGTGGCTTCGTCGGCCAGTCCGCCGCCGACGCAGATGGCGTCGGCACCGGCGGCGATGGCCAGGACGCTGCCCCGCTCGATGCCGTACGTCGCGGAGATGGCCCGCATCTCCATGCCGTCGGTGACGATCAGGCCCTCGAAGCCGAGGCCGCCGTCGGCGACGGGGGCGCGCAGCAGGCCGGTGAGCACATCGCGGCTGAGGGTGGCGGGCAGCGTGCCGTCCAGGGCCGGGAGCAGGATGTGCGCGCTCATCACGGCCTTGGTGCCGGCGGCGATCGCGGCCCGGAAGGGCACCAGTTCGCGTTCCTGGAGGGTACGCAGGTCGGCGGCGATGCGCGGCAGGTCGTGGTGGGAGTCGACGGCGGTGTCGCCGTGGCCCGGGAAGTGCTTGGCGCAGGCGGCGACGCCGGCGGACTGGAGCCCTTGGACGTACGCGGCGGTGTGCCGGGCGACCAGCTGCGGGTCGGCGCCGAAGGACCGTACGCCGATGACCGGGTTGGACGGGTTGGAGTTGACGTCGGCGGACGGCGCCCAGTTGAGGTTGACGCCACACTCGGCCAGCCGGCGGCCCAGTTCGCGGGCCACGTCGTGGGTGAGCTGCGTGTCGTCGACGGCGCCCAGGGCGAGGTTGCCGGGGAAGGACGAGCCGCCGCGCACTTCGAGGCGGGTGACGTCGCCGCCCTCCTCGTCGATGGCGACGAGGATGTCCTCCCGTTCGGCCCGCAGCTCGGCGGTGAGCGCCGCGAGCTGGTCCGGCGAGGCGATGTTGCGGCCGAACAGGCCCACCGAGGTCAGCCCCTCGCCGAGCCGGCGCAGCAGCCAGTCGGGCGCCGAGGTGCCGGTGAAGCCGGGCTGGAGAACGGTGAGCGCGTCGCGGGTGAGGGTGCCGGACGGGCGTACGAGTGTCGTCATGGCGCGCGTCATCCCTTCACTGCGCCGGCGGTCAGTCCGCCGACCGCCTTGCGTTGCAGGAACAGGAACAGGACGAGGATCGGCAGGGCGAAGAGCGAGGCGGCGGCCATCGTGGCGCCCCAGTCGTCGCCGAACTGGCTCTGGAACTGGGAGAGCCACAGCGGCAGCGTGCCCTTGTCCGGCTCCTTGTTGAGAACCAGCACGAGCGGGAATTCGTTCCAGGCGGTGATGAAGCCGAACAGCGAGGTGGCCATCAGGCCGGGTGCCAGCAGCGGGAAGATGATCTTCACGAACGCCTGGGTGCGGGTGCAGCCGTCGACCATCGCGGACTCCTCCAGCTCCTTGGGCACGGCGGCGACGTAGCCGCGCAGCGTCAGGAGGGTGAAGGGCAGCACCATCAGCATGTAGAAGAAGGTCAGCGGCACCAGGCTGTTGAGCATGTCGGCGTCGCGCACGATCATGTAGATCGAGATGACCAGGACCTCCCAGGGCGCCATCTGGGCGACCATGAAGGTCAGGATGATCCCCTTGCGGCCCTTGAAGCGCATCCGCGCGACGGCGAAGGACCCGCACAGCGCGATCAGCAGGGAGAGCCCGACGGCCAGCACGGTGACGGTGACCGAGTTGCCCACCAGGGACCAGAAGTTCGGCGCGCTGACGGCGGTCGAGAAGTGCTCGAAGGTGCCGTTCAGCGGGAACCACACCGGGTCCTCGGTGATGATGTCGCCGTTCGGCTTGAAGGCCGTGGTGAACATCCAGTACACGGGGAAGACGAATCCGAGGGCGAGCACGAGCGCCGCCGCGTTGGGCCAGATGCGGCCGAGCAGGGAGCGCTTCACGCCTCGTCCTCCTCTTGCTTGAGGGTCAGTCGCAGGTAGTACGCGGTCATGGCGAGCAGTACGACGATCGTCAGCAGCGAGATGGCCGCGCCCATGCCGAAGTGGAGGTTGCCGACGCCCTCGGTGAAGGCGTAGATCGGCAGGGTCTCGGTGAGCCGGTCCGGGCCGCCCTCGTTGATGGCGAAGATCTGCGGGAACGCCTTGAAGACCCAGATGATCTCCAGGAACGTGGTCGCCAGGAAGAACGGCTTGAGGAACGGGAAGGTGACGCTGGTGAAGACCTTCCAGGTGCCGGCGCCGTCCATCCGGGCCGCCTCGTACAGCTCCTTGGGGATGGTGGTGGTCGCGGCGTAGAGGTTCAGCGCCACGAACGGCAGGGACTGCCACACGATCAGTACGGTGATGACGAAGAATGTGGACAGCTGGCTGCCGACCCAGTCGTAGTGGGCCATCGAGTGCCAGCCCAGCTGGTCCAGGACCCAGTTGACGATGCCGTAGCGGGAGTCGAAGAGCCACTGGAAGACGGTGGTGGCGGCGATGACGGGCATCGCCCAGGCCAGCACCAGCGCGACCGACAGCACCAGGCGCATCTTCTTGCCGAGCCGGGCCAGCAGCAGGCCGATCAGCACGCCCAGCACCATGATCAGGACGACGTTGACGGCGGTGAAGACGATGGTGCGGACGGTGACCCGCCAGAACTGCTCGCCGCCCAGGATGTCCGCGTAGTTGCCGAACCCGCGCCACTCGGTGAGGTGCTGGATCAGCTGCTTCATGTTCAGGTTCTGGAACGAGAGGATCAGGTTCCGCACCATGGGCCAGCCCAGGAAGACCGCGGTGGCGGCCAGGGCCGGGATCAGCAGCAGGTAGGGGGCCTTCCCGGCGGCCCGGCCGGTTGCGCGGCGGCGACCGGGCGGCGGGGCGCCGCCCTTGCCGATCCGTGGCGCGGAATTCTGCACCGCGTCCTCGATCTGCACTGACATGTCCCGCTTCTCCCCATCACCCGGTCGTGCTCGTGCTGGTGGTTCCGTACGGGGGCCGGGACGGCCGGCTCCCGTACGGAACCCGTTGGTGGCGGTCCCCCGCGGCTAGGTCGCGCCTTTCGGATCATCCTGGGCCCGCGACGCTCCCCCAGCTGCCGCTGGGAGGTGCCCCCAGGCACGGCACCTCGCGGCGTTGTCGCATCACCCACGGACACCGCGGGCTGCTCCAGGCTGATCCAAAAGACACGACCCGCCGCCACGGAGGACCGCGGTCACTGGTGCCGGCGCGCGCCGCGCGGTTCCGTACGGGCCGGACCGCCGGACGCGCCGCCGGTCACTGCTTCTGCGCCAGCCGCTTGTTGATCTCGGCCTCGACGTCCTTGGCGGCGTCCGCGGGGGCCTTCCCGCCCAGAACCGCGGTCATGTAGTTCTTGATCGGGTTCGGGGTGTTCTCGACCTGGGCCCACTCGGGGATCAGCGGCGTGGTGCCGCTGGACTTGGCGGCGCCGGGCGCGGCGGCCTCGGCGGCCGGGTTGCCCTTGGCGGCGTCCGCGAGGTCGGGGGACTTCGGGCTCCAGCCGACCTCCTTGACCATCTGTCCGTCGTTCTTCTTGGACAGCGCGACCTTCAGGAATTCCTTGGCCAGCTCCTGGTTCTGGCCGCCGCCGGCGACGGCGAAGTTGGAGCCGCCGAGGAAGACGCCCTCGGGCTTGTCGGCGGTCTCGCCCGGGATGGGGAAGAAGCCGATGTCGTCCTTGATGGCCGGGTTGGCCTTGACGGCGGTGGGGCCCTCGTAGCCCATGGCAATGATGGCGCCGGTCTTGCCCTTGGAGAAGATCTCCGCCTGCTGCGGGGTGGCCTCGTCCTTGTTCTTCGGGGCGGTGCTGAACGCCTGGTACTGCTTGTAGATGTCCATGGCCTTGGAGACCTTGGGGTCGCCGAGGTTGGAGACCCACTTGTCGCCCTGCTTCTTGACCAGGTCGGCACCGGTGCCGATGGTCAGGCCGTCGAAGAAGTACCAGTTCTGGCCGGGCAGATAGAGCGGCTCGGCGTCGGTCTTCTGCTTGATGGTGTCGAACGCCTTGAAGAGTTCCGAGCGGGTCTTGGGCAGTTCCTTGATGCCCGCCTGGGCCCAGATCTTCTTGTTGTACATCACCACACGGTTGCCGGCGTACCAGGGGAGCGCGTACTGCTTGCCGTCGACGAGGGACGCCTTGTTGAAGGAGTCGTTCCAGTCCTTGCCGATTTCCTTCTTCAGGTCGCCCAGCTCCGCGAGCGCGCCGGCCTTGGCGTACGCGGCGGTCTGGGTGTTGCCGATCTCGACGACGTCCGGCGGGCTGTCCTCCGACAGGGCGGTGGTCAGCTTCTGCTGGATGCCGTTCCACTGCTGGACGCGGAATTCGACCGTGGCGCCGGTCTTGGCCTTGAAGTCCTCGGCGACCTGCTTGGTCCACTGCGCCGGGTTGGAGCCGTCCATCACCCAGACGATCAGCTTCTTGCCCTTGAAGCTCTCGGCCCCCGCCGAGCCGCTGCCGCTGGACCCACAGGCAGCGACACTCACCAACATTCCCGCGACTGCCGTCGCCGCTATGAGTCCACGCTTCATTGCGCTCTCCCCTAAAGGCTGGCTGGTGGTCTTTAATGGTTTAGACCAGTGCCCGCAGCTTGGCCTAGACCTTTTGGGGTGTCAAGGGTGTATAAGAGTCGCTGTCAGGTCCGTTACCGGACCGACATCTGGGGCCTGTCGCCGCGGTAGCGGCGTGTGCCCGCGAGGCAGACGCTACGTTGGCGTCGGGCCCCGCGAGCGGGCACGGACCAGCAAGGGAGCATCGGGACCCCACCCGTGCCACGATGTGAGCCGCTACGTACGGAGGAGCCGGTGACGGCAGCGCGACAGGAGTCGGAGAGGCGGGTCATGGAGACCGACGGGGGCAGCGCGGACAACGGCGGCGGCGCACGCACCGCCCGCGTGCCGAAGTACTACCGCCTCAAGCGCCACTTGCTGGAGATCACCGAAACGCTGCCGCCGGGCACCCCGGTACCGCCCGAGCGGACCCTGGCCGCGGAGTTCGACACCTCCCGCACGACCGTTCGCCAGGCCCTCCAGGAACTGGTCGTCGAAGGACGGCTGGAACGCATCCAGGGCAAGGGCACGTTCGTCGCCAAGCCCAAGGTCTCGCAGGCCCTGCAACTGACCTCCTACACCGAGGACATGCGGGCCCAGGGCCTGGAGCCCGCCTCGCAGCTGCTGGACATCGGCTATGTCACCGCCGACGACCGGCTGGCCGGGCTGCTGGACATCGCGGCCGGCGGCCGGGTGCTGCGCATCGAGCGGCTGCGCCTGGCCAGCGGGGAGCCGATGGCCATCGAGACGACCCACCTGTCCGCGAAGCGCTTTCCCGCGCTGCGCCGCAACCTCGTCAAGTACACCTCGCTGTACACGGCGCTGTCCGAGGTCTACGACGTCCGCCCGGCGGAGGCCGAGGAGACCATCGAGACCTCGCTGGCCACCCCGCGCGAGGCCGGGCTGCTCGGTACGGACGTGGGCCTGCCGATGCTGATGCTCTCCCGGCACTCGCTCGACGCCGAGGGCGCCCCGGTGGAGTGGGTGCGCTCGGTCTACCGCGGCGACCGCTACAAGTTCGTGGCCCGGCTGCGGCGTCCGGCGGACTGAGGGCCCCGGCGGCGGGCCTCCCCTTCCGGCGCCCCGCCGCCCGGTCGCGTCGCGGTATGGCGCGATCCGCCCCGCTGCCTCTACGGTCCTTCCGTCGTCGCGTCGACGGGAGGACGTACCGGTGCGCCCAGCAGGCCAGCCCCGAACCACCGCCAGCCCCCGCAAGATCGCCGTGTGGACGGCCGTGGCACTGGTCGGCGCCGCCGGCTGGACGCTGCTCGCCCTCTCCCGCGGGGAGGAGGTCTCGGCCGCCTGGATGGTCGCCGCCGCGCTCGGCTCGTACGCCATCGGCTACCGCTTCTACGCGCGCTTCATCGCCACCCGCGTGCTGCGCGTCGACCGGACCCGGGCCACCCCCGCCGAACGGCTCAACGACGGCGTGGACTTCCACCCCACCGACCGCCGGGTGCTGCTCGGCCACCACTTCGCGGCCATCGCGGGCGCCGGGCCGCTGGTCGGGCCGGTGCTCGCCGCCCAGATGGGGTATCTGCCCGGCACCATCTGGATCATCGTCGGCGTCGTCTTCGCGGGCGCCGTGCAGGACATGGTCGTACTGTTCTTCTCCACCCGGCGCGACGGCCGGTCGCTGGGGCAGATGGCCCGCGAGGAGATCGGCGTGTTCGGCGGGGCCGCCGCGCTGCTCGCCGCCTTCGCCATCATGATCATCCTGCTCGGTGTGCTGGCGCTGATCATCGTCAACGCGCTGGCGCAGTCCCCCTGGGGCACCTTCTCCATCGGCATGACCATCCCCATCGCCCTGCTGATGGGCTTCTACCTGCGGGTGCTGCGCCCGGGACGGGTCACCGAGGTCTCGCTGATCGGCGTCGCGCTGCTGGTGCTCGCGCTGGTCGCGGGCCGCTGGGTCGCCGACTCGTCCTGGGCCGACACCTTCACGCTGGAGCCGAAGACGCTGGTCATCTGGCTGGTGGCGTACGGGTTCATCGCGTCCGTACTGCCGGTGTGGACACTGCTGGCGCCGCGCGACTACCTCTCCACCTTCATGAAGATCGGCACGATCGGACTGCTGGCGGTCGGCGTGCTGGTCACCCTGCCGAACCTGAAGATGGACGCGGTCACCCGCTTCGCCGGGCGCGGCGACGGCCCGGTCTTCGCGGGCTCGCTCTTCCCGTTCGTCTTCATCACCATCGCCTGCGGCGCGCTCTCCGGCTTCCACGCCCTGATCTCCTCCGGCACCACGCCCAAGATGGTGCAGAAGGAGACCCAGATCCGCATGATCGGCTACGGCTCGATGCTCATGGAGTCGTTCGTCGCGGTGATGGCGCTGGTCGCGGCGTCGATCATCGACCCGGGGCTGTACTTCGCGATGAACGCGCCGGCCGGCGTCATCGGCGACACCGTGCAGTCGGCCTCGCAGGCCGTCGCGCACTTCGGATACAGCATCTCCCCCGACCAGTTGGCCGCCGCGGCGAAGGCCGTCGAGGAGCACACGCTGCTGTCCCGTACGGGCGGCGCGCCCACCCTCGCCGTGGGGGTGGCGGACATCTTCTCGCAGGTGTTCGGCGGGGCCGGGATGAAGGCGTTCTGGTACCACTTCGCGATCATGTTCGAAGCGCTGTTCATCCTCACCGCGCTGGACGCGGGCACCCGGGTGGGCCGCTTCATGCTCCAGGACATGCTGGGCAACGTCTACAAGCCGTTCCGCAGGGTGAGTTGGAAGCCGGGGCTGGTGCTGTGCAGCGCGGCCGTGGTGGCGCTGTGGGGGTACTTCCTGTGGGTCGGCGTCCATGAACCGCTCGGCGGCATCAACCAGCTCTTCCCGGTCTTCGGCATCGCGAACCAGCTGCTGGCGGCGGTCGCGCTGACCGTCTGCACGACGCTGCTGGTGAAGTCCGGGCGGGTGAAGTGGGCCTGGATCACGGGCGTTCCGCTCGCCTGGGACGCCGTCGTCACCCTCACCGCGAGCTGGCAGAAGGTCTTCTCCGGGGACCCCAAGGTCGGTTTCTTCACCCAGCGTTCGGTCTATCAGGACGCCATCGACGCCGGGAAGGTGCTGCCGCCCGCCAAGACCATGGACGACATGCACACGGTCGTCACCAACTCGACGGTGGACGGCGTGCTGTCGGCGGTCCTCGCGCTGCTGATCATCGTGGTGATCGCGGACGCGGCCCGGGTGTGCGTACGGCATCTGCGCAACCCGTCCGCGACCCGGCTCAGCGAGGCCCCGTACGTGAAGTCGGCGATCGTCGCGCCCGCCGGGCTGGTGGCCTCCAAGGAGGAGAAGGCGGAGCTGGCGACGGCGGAACGGAGCGGGCCGTGAACGCGGTACGACGGGTTCTGGGCTGGATCCGCTGGTACGTACGGGAATTGACCGGCGAGAGCACGTACGAACGCTACGTCGCGCATGTCCGGCAGCACACGCCCGGCGCGCCGGTCCCCAGCCGCCGGGAATTCGAGCGGCGGCGCGCCGCGGAGCGCGAGGGCGACCCCCGCTCGGGCTTCCGCTGCTGCTGAGGGGCCGGTTCGTTGCCGTACCGATATGCGGACAGGTAGTGACGCGTACAACTTCCGTGGCTTAAATTTCCTGCCCACCACCCGCGTGATCACCGGGGACCGCCAGGGAACGGAGCCGCGCCCATGCCAGAGCCGTCCGCATCAGCCGGAACACCAGCGGGCAGAGCCGCGCCGGTCGTCACTCCCACCCGTGTGATCGCCGGGCTCTGCCTGGTCGCGCCCTTCGTGGCGATGCTGTGGGTCGGCTCCTACGCCAAGATCGAGCCGACGCTCATCGGCATCCCGTTCTTCTACTGGTACCAGATGCTGTGGGTGCTGATCTCGACGGCGCTCACCATGGTCGCGTACAAGCTGGTCCAGCGTGAGCAGCGGCTGCGCAAGGGGGGTGCGTCCCGGTGAAGGACGGCGTGAACGGCGTGGCGCTCGCCGTCTTCATCTTCTTCTTCGTGGCCGTGACGGTCATGGGCTTCCTGGCGGCACGCTGGCGCAAGGCCGAGCAGTCCGCCAACCTCGACGAGTGGGGGCTGGGCGGGCGCAGCTTCGGCACCTGGGTGACCTGGTTCCTGCTGGGCGGCGACCTCTACACGGCGTACACCTTCGTGGCCGTGCCGGCAGCGATCTACGCGGCGGGCGCGGCCGGGTTCTTCGCCGTCCCGTACACGATCCTCGTCTACCCGCTGATCTTCACCTTCCTGCCCCGCCTGTGGTCGGTCTCGCACAAGCACGGATACGTGACCACCTCGGACTTCGTGCGCGGCCGGTTCGGCTCCAAGGGCCTGTCGCTGGCCGTGGCGCTCACCGGCATCCTCGCCACGATGCCGTACATCGCGCTGCAACTCGTCGGCATCCAGGCCGTGCTGGACGTGATGGGCGTCGGCGGCGGCGAGGACACGAACTGGTTCGTCAAGGACCTGCCGCTGCTGATCGCCTTCGGTGTGCTGGCGGCGTACACCTACAGCTCCGGGCTGCGGGCGCCCGCGCTGATCGCGTTCGTCAAGGACGGGCTGATCTATCTGGTCATCGCCGTCGCGATCATCTACATCCCGATCAAGCTGGGCGGCTTCGACCACATCTTCGCGGTGGCGAAGGACGCCTTCGCGCAGAAGAATCCGGCGACCGGCAAACCGCGCGGGGAACTGGCCAGCGGGCCGAACGCGCAGTGGGCGTACGCGACGCTCGCGCTCGGTTCGGCGCTCGCGCTGTTCATGTACCCGCACTCGATCACCGCGACGCTGTCCTCGCGCAACCGCAATGTGATCCGCCGCAACACCACCATCCTGCCGCTGTACTCCCTGATGCTGGGGCTGCTGGCGCTGCTCGGGTTCATGGCGGTGGCGGCCGGGATCAAGGTGCAGAACGGGCAGCTGGCGATTCCGCAGCTGTTCGAGAACATGTTCCCGGACTGGTTCACGGGCGTGGCGTTCGCCGCGATCGGCATCGGCGCACTGGTGCCCGCCGCGATCATGTCCATCGCCGCGGCGAACCTTTTCACCCGCAACATCTACAAGGACTTCCTCAAGCCGGGCGCCACGCCCGAGCAGGAGCACAAGGTCGCCAAGCTGGTGTCGCTGCTGGTGAAGGTCGGCGCGCTGGTCTTCGTGCTGACGATGGACAAGACCGTCGCCATCAACTTCCAGCTGCTGGGCGGCATCTGGATCCTGCAGACCATGCCGGCCCTGGTGGGCGGCCTGTTCACCCGCTGGTTCCACCGGTGGGCGCTGCTGGCCGGCTGGGCGGCGGGCATGATCTACGGCACGCTCGCGGCGTACGGGGTGGCCAGTCCCACGCAGAAGCACTTCGGCGGCTCCAGTGCGCAGATCCCCGGCATCGGGGAGATCGGCTACATCGGGCTGACCGCGTTCGTGCTGAACGTCCTGGTCACGGTGGTCCTGACGGTGGTACTGCGCGCGGTCAAGGCCCCCGACGGCGTTGACGAGACGTCCCCCGAGGACTACACGGCGGACGCCGGTGACAAGGGCGTCCAGGTCGAGCTGCCGCCGGCCACGGCGGGGGTTCCGGCGGGGCACTGAGGGAGCCGGAGGAATTGTCAGACCCCCGGTGCACACTGGGCCCATGGACATCACGATCAGGCCCGCGCGGCAGAAGGAGTTCGAGGAGATCGGCGAAATCCTCGTGGCGGCCTACGCGGCGGACGGACTGCTGCAGCTCGGCCACGACGACCCGTATGTGCACGAGCTGCGCAAGGTGGCCGAGCGGGCGGAGCGGGCCGAGGTACTGACGGCGGTCGACGCCGACGGGACGGTGCTGGGGGCGGTGACCTTCGCCGCCCCCGGCAGTCCGTACGCCGAGATAGCCGGGCCCGACGAGGGCGAGTTCCGGATGCTGGCCGTCGTCCCCGCCGGCCGCGGGCGCGGCATCGGCGAGGCGCTGGTGCGCGCCTGCATGGACCGCGCCCGCTCCCTGGGCCTGCACCGCATGGTGCTCTCCGCCCTGCCGCACATAAAGAACGCCCACCGCGTGTATGAGCGCATCGGTTTCACGCGCATACCGGAGCGGGACTGGGAGCCCGTGCCGGACATCACGCTGCTGGCGTTCACCTGCGATCTCGACGAGGCGGCATAGCGGCGGCCGGGCCCGTGCGCCCGGCCCGGCACGCCCGGTCACGGCATCGGGTTACGGCAGCATTCGCCGCACGAACACATCCGTGACCCCATTCGTGTCCCCCGGAACCAGGTTCGCCGCGTCCGAGTCGAAGGCCGCGGTCAGGCCCGTGGCGTCGGTGGAGACGTTGGAGGACCAGCCCTGGTCGGGTGTGCTGTCGGCGGGGCGGCTGACGCGGTCGATGACGCCGGTGCGCATGTCGCGGACGAAGATGTCCGTCGCGTTGTTGGTGTCGTCCCGTACGAGGTCCGGCGCCGAGGACTGGAAGTACAGACGGCCGTTGTCGGCGGACAGTACGCCCAGGCCGGAGGAGCCGGTCTGCGGCTGCTTGCCGTCGTAGGTGTACGACATCTGCTCCGTCGTGCCCTTGAGAAGGTCCCGTACGAACAGGTCCGCCCGGCCGGTCGGGTGGCCGGGCACCACTTCCCCGTACTGGCTGGAGAAGACCGCGTAGCGGCCGTCGGGGCTGAGCGAGGCGTTCCAGGCGCCGACCGTCTCGCCGGTGGAGGAGAGGCTGCCCACGCCGGTGCGGCCGGTGTCCAGGTCGTGCACGTAGAACGGGTAGCTGTGCGGTCTGCGCAGATCGGCCCGGTCGCGGGCAGCCGCGGCCGGGTCCGGGCGCAGGTTGGCGGCCTTGGAGATGAAGCCGACCGTACGGCCGTCGTAGGTGATCACCGGGTTGGCGGAGGGGCCGTTGGCCTGCTCTCCGGTGGCGGTGACGCTCACCCGCTTGACCGTGCCCGTCTTCCGGTCGCGGACGAAGATGTCCTGGGCCTTGTTGGTGTCCCCGGGCACCAGGTCCTCACGGCTGGAGGCGAACGCCACGTACCGGCCGTTGGCGCTGATCACCGGCATCTGGGAGCCCTGCTTGCCCTGCGGGGGCCGCCCGTCGAGGGTGACGCTCTCGGTGCGCCCGGTCCTGCGGTCGTGCACGAAGATGTCGGTGGCGGCGTTGGTGTCGCCCGGCACGAGGTGGGCGGCGTCGGAGGCGAAGGCGACGTAGCGGCCGTCGGCGCTGATGGTGGGCGTGGACGACCAGGAGTCGGCCTGGGTGCCGTCGCTCGCGACGTTGACCCGTTCGACGGCGCCGGTGCGCAGGTCCTTCACGAAGATGTCCGGCTGCCCGTTGGTGTCGCCGGGCACCAGGTTCGTCGCGTCGGAGTCGAAGACGGCGAACCGGCCGTCGGCGCTGATCATCGAACCGGACGAGCCGCCGTTGCCCTGCGTGCCGTCGGCGGCGACGCTGGCCCGCTCGGTGCCGGACGGCGGCGCGGGCTGCGCGGCGGCCGTCGTTGCGGGCAGCAGCGCGGCGAGTGCGCACACCCCCGTGACGGCGGCGAGTCTTCGTACGGTGCTGCGGGTGGACCTCATGGCGGGTTCTCCTCCTGGTGGGTACGTGGATGCGTCGCCGTTGCGTCAGCGCGGGAGCCGGCGGACGAAGACATCGCCCGTCCCGTTCGTGTCACCGGGCACCAGTCCGTCGTCGCGCGAGTCGAAGACCGCGAGCCGGCCGGTGGCGTCGGGCACCGCGACGTTGGTCCAGGAGGACGACTGGCCGCCGTCCGCGGTGACGTTGATCCGCTCGACCCGCCCGGTGCGCAGGTCGCGGACGAAGGCGTCCACCTGGCCGTTGGTGTCGCCGGGCACCAGGTTCGTCGCCGTGGAGGTGAAGAAGAGCCGCCGGTTGTCCGCGCTGAGCCGCCCGTCGGAGGACCAGCCGTTGCCCTGCGCCCCGTCGTGCGCGCGGGACACCAGCCGGGTGGTGCCCTTCTCCAGGTCGCGGTCGAAGATGTCGTACGTGCCATTGGTGTCGCCCGGCACCACGTCGTCGGCAACCGAGGTGAAGACCGCGTGCCGGCCGTCGGGGCTGAGCCGCGGGAACGGCGACACGCCGACCACGGCGCCGGTCGAGCCGAGGCTCGCCACGCTCGTCCGGCCGGTGTCCAGGTCGTGGACGTACATGGGGTCCTGCGGCGGCGGGCGGCGGAAGCCGGGACCGGCGGGGGTGAGATTCGTCGCCTTGGAGGTGAACGCCACCCGGCGGCCGTCGGCGCTGATCGACGGGAAGCCGGAGGGGCCGTCGGGCTGGGTGCCGTCGCTCGCCACACTGACGCGTTGCGTCGTTTTCTTCTGCACATCGTGGACGAAGACGTCCAGGCGCTCGTTGGTGTCGCCGGGCACCAGGTCCGCGCGGTACGAGCCGAAGGCGAGGTGGCGGCCGCTGCCGCTGAGGGCGAAGTTCTGGACCCCGTAGCCGTACGGGGACGTGCCCGCGCCCGCGGTGGGGCTCGTGGTGCGGCCGGTCAGCCGGTCGTGGACGAACACGTCGCCCTCGCCGTTGGTGTCGCCGGGCACCAGGTTCGACGCCGAGGAGTAGAAGGCCACGTACCGCCCGTCGGCACTGATCTCGGGTGATCCGGACAGGGCGTTGCCGCTGGTGCCGTCACCGGCGACGCTGACCAGGTCGACCTTTCCCGTCCGTAAATCCTTGACGTAGACGTCCTGTTGGCCGTTGGCGTCGGCAGGTCCCAGATTGGTGGCTTCCGAGGTGAATGCCACGAACCGCCCGTTCGCGCTGAGCGTCGGACCGCCCGAGAAACCGTTTCCCTGCGTCCCGTCGGCAGCGACGCTGACCCGTTCGGTCGCCGGGGCGGCCGGCCGCGCGGCAGCGGCCGTCGCGGGCAGCCCCCCCGCCACGGCACACGCTCCGGCCAGCAGCCCCACGGTCCTGGCCACGCCACGCGCAGCACCGTTTCTTCGCATGTTTCCCCCCTCACATCACGTCCCCCACCCGCCCCGCCGGGCGACGGAGCAGACAAGGAGCCAATACGCTTCAGGAGTCCCGGTCAACGCATCAGGGACATTCCGCGCCACCAATACGCCCCCTGCATCAGCCCCCGTCCAGGAGGGCCGTCAGCCCCCGGCCGCAAGGCCCGCAACGGCTCCAGGAAGCCTTCGCAGGGGCGCCGCAGAGCCTCTGCGAACGACGCCGGAACGGCTGCCGAATACCACGGCTCGGGACAACCCCGTTACAACGCGACACAAGATATGGGGGTGGGTGCACGAGGCAGCACAAGATGTATGCTCGTGCTCGCTGTCGTCGCAGGGGAATCCGGTGCGAATCCGGAACTGTCCCGCAACGGTGTACGAAGTGCGGCAATCCGCACCCGTGAGTCCGAAGACCTGCCCGCAGTACGCCCGCGCCACCCCCGGCGCGGTCGTCGATACGTCCGGGCCTCGCGGGTTGGGCCGGTGGACGCTGCGCGGTGTGCCCGCGCGCCCCTCGCCGTGCCAGGGGTGCCGCACGCCCGTACGCGGCCGTCGCGCTCCTCCCCCGGCCCCCGCCGAGTGAGGGAGAGCAGCACGTGACCATCGCGCCAACGGAGCCCGCGTCAACCCAGCAGGTCGTGCAGCCCGCGAAGGACACGAAGCCCCGGCAGGACGCCGGCGGCCGGGCCGAGGACGGCCCCGGCGCCGCGCTGCTGCGCACGCTGACCGACCTCACCGCCGACCTGGACGCCACCGACCCCGGCAAGATCGCCGCCGCCGCGCTGCGCGGCCGCCACGCCGGCTCCGACGAGGCCGAACTGCGCTCGCTGGCCATGGAGGCCGCCGCCGGCCTGATCGGCGACGAGCCGCAGTACTCCAAGCTGGCCGCCCGCCTGCTGACCCGCGCCATCGCGGAGGAGGCGGCCGCGGAGGGGGCGACCGCCTTCTCCGCCTCCGTCGCCACCGGCCACCGCGAGGGCCTGATCGCCGACGACACGGCGGAGTTCGTACGGACCCACGCGGCGCGCCTGGACGCGCTGGTCGACCGGGCCCTGGCGGATGGCGCCGACGACCGGTTCGGCTACTTCGGCCTGCGCACCCTGCACTCCCGCTACCTGCTGCGCCACCCGATCTCCCGGCAGGTCATCGAGACCCCGCAGCACTTCCTGCTGCGCGTGGCCTGCGGCCTGGCCGAGGGCCACAGCGAGCGGGCCGTGGACGACGTCGCCGAGCTGTACCGGCTGACCAGCACGCTGTCGTACCTGCCGTCCTCCCCCACCCTCTTCAACTCCGGCACCCGGCACCCGCAGATGTCCTCCTGCTACCTGCTGGACTCCCCGCTGGACGAGCTGGACTCGATCTACGACCGCTACCACCAGGTCGCGCGCCTGTCCAAGCACGCCGGCGGCATCGGCCTGTCGTACTCCCGGGTGCGTGCCCGCGGCTCGCTGATCCGCGGCACCAACGGCCACTCCAACGGCATCGTGCCGTTCCTGCGCACCCTGGACGCCTCGGTCGCGGCCGTGAACCAGGGCGGCCGGCGCAAGGGCGCGGCCTGCGTCTACCTGGAGACCTGGCACGCGGACCTGGAGGAGTTCCTGGAGCTGCGCGACAACACGGGCGAGGACGCCCGGCGCACCCACAACCTGAACATCGCGCACTGGATCCCCGACGAGTTCATGCGCCGCGTCGAGGCCGACGCCGACTGGTCGCTGTTCTCCCCCAGCGACGTGCCGGAGCTGGTGGACCTGTACGGCGACGAGTTCGACGCGGCGTACCGCAAGGCGGAGGCCGCGGGCCTGGCCGTCAAGCAGGTCCCGGCGCGCATCCTGTACGCGCGGATGATGCGCACCCTCGCCCAGACCGGCAACGGCTGGATGACCTTCAAGGACGCCGCCAACCGCACCGCCAACCAGACCGCCGAGCCCGGCAAGGTGGTGCACTCCTCGAACCTGTGCACCGAGATCCTGGAGGTCACCGACGACGGTGAGACCGCGGTCTGCAACCTCGGCTCGGTCAACCTTGCCGCTCACCTGGGTGACAACGGCGAGATGGACTGGGAGCGGCTGGACGCCACGGTCCGTACGGCCGTGACCTTCCTGGACCGCGTGGTGGACATCAACTTCTACCCGACCGAGCAGGCCGGCGCCTCCAACTCGCGCTGGCGGCCGGTGGGGCTGGGCCTGATGGGCCTCCAGGACGTCTTCTTCCGGCTGCGGCTCGGCTTCGACTCGCCCGAGGCGCGGGAGCTGTCCACCCGTATCTCCGAGCGGATCATGCTGGCCGCCTACGAGGCGTCCGCCGACCTCGCCGAGCGGCACGGCCCGCACCCGGCCTGGTCCGCGACCCGTACGGCCCGCGGCGTGCTGCACCCCGACCACTACCCGAACGCCGAGCCGCGCTGGGCGGACCGGTGGGCGGCGCTGCGCACCCGTATCGCGGCGACCGGCATGCGCAACTCGCTGCTGCTGGCCATCGCGCCGACCGCGACCATCGCCTCGATCGCGGGCGTGTACGAGTGCATCGAGCCGCAGGTCTCCAACCTGTTCAAGCGCGAGACGCTGAGCGGCGAGTTCCTCCAGGTCAACGCGTACCTGATCGAGGAGCTGAAGGCGCTGGGCCTGTGGGACGAGCGGACCCGTGACGCGCTGCGCGAGGGCAACGGCTCGGTGCAGGAGCTGGACTGGATTCCCGCGGAGACCCGCGAGCTGTACCGGACGGCCTGGGAGATCCCGCAGCGCGCGCTGATCGACATGGCGGCGGACCGTACGCCCTACCTCGACCAGAGCCAGTCGCTGAACCTGTTCATGGCGTCGCCGACCATCGGCAAGCTCAGCTCGATGTACGCCTACGCCTGGAAGCGCGGCATCAAGACCACGTACTACCTGCGCTCGCGGCCGGCGACCCGGATCGCCCAGTCCGCGCGCGGCACGGGCGGGGGCGCGCAGACCGCTCCCGTACCCGCCCAGGCGGCCGACCCCGAGGCCGTCGCCTGCTCCCTGGAAAACCCCGAGTCCTGCGAGGCATGTCAGTGACCACCGCACCCGAAAAGAGCGCCGCAGCCGCGCACACCGCCACCACCGGCAAGAAGAACCTCCTCGACCCGGGCTTCGAGCTGACCCTGCGTCCGATGCGCTACCCGGACTTCTACGAGCGCTACCGCGACGCGATCAAGAACACCTGGACGGTGGAGGAGGTCGACCTCCACTCCGACGTCGCCGACCTCGCCAAGCTCTCGCCGGGCGAGCAGCACCTGATCGGGCGACTGGTGGCGTTCTTCGCGACCGGTGACTCGATCGTGGCGAACAACCTCGTGCTGACGCTCTACAAGCACATCAACTCCCCCGAGGCGCGGCTCTACCTGAGCCGGCAGCTCTTCGAGGAGGCCGTGCACGTCCAGTTCTATCTGACGCTGCTGGACACCTATCTGCCCGACCCGGACGACCGCGCCGCCGCGTTCGCCGCGGTGGAGAACATTCCCTCCATCCGGGAAAAGGCCGAGTTCTGCTTCAAGTGGATGGATTCGGTCGAGACCATCGACCGCCTGGAGTCGAAGGCCGACCGCCGCCGCTTCCTGCTGAACCTGATCTGCTTCGCGGCCTGCATCGAGGGCCTGTTCTTCTACGGCGCCTTCGCGTACGTGTACTGGTTCCGTTCGCGCGGCCTGCTGCACGGTCTGGCCACCGGCACCAACTGGGTCTTCCGCGACGAGACCATGCACATGAACTTCGCGTTCTCGGTCGTGGACACGGTGCGCGAGGAGGAGCCGGACCTCTTCGACGAGGAGCTGGAGCGCCAGGTCACCGACATGCTCAAGGAGGCCGTCGAGGCGGAGCTCCAGTTCGGCCGGGACCTGTGCGGTGACGGGCTGCCGGGCATGAACACCGAGTCGATGCGCGAATACCTCCAGTGCGTGGCCGACCAGCGCCTCCAGCGCCTGGGCTTCGCGCCGGTGTACGGCTCGGAGAACCCGTTCTCCTTCATGGAGCTGCAGAACGTCCAGGAGCTGACCAACTTCTTCGAGCGGCGCGCCTCGGCCTACCAGGTCGCCGTCGAAGGCTCGGTCTCCTTCGACGACGAGTTCTGATCCGAGGCGTCCCGAGCAGTCGGACGGGGCCGGTCCGCACGTGCGGACCGGCCCCGTCCGTTTCTTTATGTCCGACGAATCCGGACCGGATTTGATGAGTCGATGACAACGCGCCGACGACGGCAACCCTGCCGTATGCCGTCGGCTCTCCCGTTGTATGAAGGGCAGCGAGCAACCGAAAAAGCGGTTCATCGACTATCCCCGCCGGGGCCGCAGCGGCTGGCGCCGGTGGCTGCCGTCCTGGAGACAGCAGCTCGGCGTCACGGCCGTCGGCGCGGCCGGTTGCGCCGGGCTCTTCGCCTTCGTGTACGCCCAGGTCGACATCCCGGACGAGAACGCCGCCGCACGCCAGGAAGCCACCGTCTTCTACTGGGCGGACGGCAGTCAGATGGTGACCGAGGGTGCCGTCAACCGGCAGAACGTGACCCTCGACCAGGTGCCCGACCCGGTGGAACACGCCGTGATCGCCGCCGAGAACGCGAGTTTCTACTCCGATTCCGGTGTCTCCCTCTCCGGTATCGCGCGGGCCGCGGTGAACATGGCCCAGGGCCAGGACGCGCAGGGCGGCTCCACCATCACCCAGCAGTACGTGAAGAACACCTACCTCTCGCAGGACCAGACGCTCAAGCGCAAGGTGAAGGAGTTCTTCATCGCGCTGAAGCTGGACAACCGGAAGTCCAAGTCGGAGATACTCCAGGGGTATCTCAACACCAGTTATTTCGGGCGGCATTCGTTCGGCATCCAGGCCGCCGCGAACGCGTACTACGGCATTCCGGCCAAGGATCTGGACCCCAGCCAGGGGGCGGCGCTGGCCGCGCTGCTCAAAGGAGCCGAGCAGTACGATCCGGCGCTGAGCGAGGCGAATCACCGGCGTGCGGTGGCGCGGTGGAAGTGGATTCTGGACCGCGAGGTGGAAACCGGTCGGATGAGCCGGGAGGAGCGCGCCCGGTACACGCAATTCCCCGAGCCGCGCAAACCTGTCACCCCGACCAGTCAGAGGGGCCAGACCGGCTATCTCGTCGACGCCGCGAAGAAGTACCTCAAGAGCCGTACCGGACTGACCGACCGCGATCTCGCGCGCGGCGGCTACCGCGTTCACACCACCTTCGAGAAGGACAAGGTGGCGCGGCTGACGGAAGCGGTGGAGGACGAGCGGCGCCGCAGTATCGACCCGAAGAAGCGGGCCGCCGACACACACGTGGAATTCGGTGCCGCGTCGGTGCGGCCCAAGGACGGCGCGCTCGTCGCGCTCTACGGGGGCCCGGACGCGACGCAGCACTTCGCGAACAACGCGGACACCGCGGGCGTACCGGCCGGCTCGGCCTTCAAGCCGTTCGTGATGGCCGCCGCGCTCCGCGACACCGCGCCCGAGAAGGCCGCCGCGCCCGCTGACGCACCCGCCGCGGGCGCGGCCACCGTGCAGGCCGCCGTACCGCCGGACCTGTACGAGGGCCTGGTGACCTCCACCCATCCGCCGTTCGTCGCCGCCGGCCGGCGCCTGGGCCTGGAGAAGGTGCGGGACCTGGCGATCGACGCGGGCCTGCACAAGGCGAGCCTGGCGCGCCTGGAGCCCACGTTCCCGCTCGGCACCTCCACGCCCAGCGCGATCCGGCTGGCCGGCGCGTACTCGCTCTTCGGCAACGACGGCAGCCGGACCGAGCCGTACTCGGTGACCAGGGTGGAACACGGCGGCAAGCCGCTGCCGGGCCTCACGCCGCCCGCACCGCACCGCGTATTGACGCCCGGGGCGGCGCGCGGCATCAACTGGGCGCTCCGGGCGTACGCCGAGAAGACGCTGCCCCCGGAGACCGCGGCGAAGCTGCCGCGGGGCATCTGGGCGGGCGGCACCGGGCCGCGGGACCGCATGCGGTCGGCGTGGTTCATCGGCAACGACGGCACCGGCGGCGGCGGGCTGACCACCGCCGTCACCGTCTTCCGCGCCGAGCCGGGGGCGGCGCGCCTGCTGCCCATGGAGGGCGTGGGCGGCGACACGCGGTTCGGCAACGGCATACCGCCCCGCGTATGGGCGGCGTACGCCAAGGGGTGAGGCGGCGGCCGGGCGCGGGTCAGTCGTTGGCGACGACCGGGTACCGCGGCTCGCGCTCGGCCATCTGCTTCAGCGCGTCCTTGCGGTCGCGCTTGGAGAGCCGGTCGATGTACAGGTAGCCGTACAGGTGGTCGGTCTCGTGCTGGAGGCAGCGCGCGAAGTAGCCGGTGCCCGCGACCTTGATCGGGTTGCCCTCGGCGTCCTGGCCGCTGACGACCGCGTAATCGGGGCGGGCCAGCTCCGCGTAGGCGCCGGGCACCGACAGGCAGCCCTCGTTGGAGTCGTCCAGCACCCGCCGCTCGACCGGCAGGTCCTCCAGGACCGGGTTGCAGACCGCGCCGACGTGGCGTACGCCCTCGTCGTCCAGGCAGTCGTACACGAAGACCTTCAGGTCCACGCCGATCTGGTTGGCGGCCAGGCCGACGCCCTCGGCCGTGCGCTGGCTGGCGAACATGTCGTCGATGAGCTGAGCCAGCTTGTCGTCGAACTCGGTGACGTCCTTGCACTCCTTGTGCAGCACCGGGTTGCCGACGACGGTGATCGGGCGGGACGTACCGCGCTCGCGGTGCGCCTTCTCCCGCTCGTCCGCGCCGGTGACGTCGTCGACGAAGCCCTCCGCCGCCCGCTCCTCGTTGTGGTCAAAAACAGGCTGTTGCGCCATCTCCGCCGTACGCCTTCCTGGAAACCCGAAATTCTTCGTCCACCAGCCTACGGGGCGGCCCGACGGCCCTCAGCAGACCTCTTCGAGATCGCGCCACTCCCGGGTGTCCGGGCTGTCCGCGACCCAGCCGTCCAGCAGGCCGCGCACCAGGCCGGCGGGCGCGGCGATGCCGCACTCGCGCTCCGGCACCCACAGCGAGCCGGAGCCCGCCGTGCGGTGGCCCAGCGGCCCCGGGTGGCCCGGTTCGCTGTGGTCGTGCGGGTCCAGGTGCTCGCCCTCGCCCTCGTCGCTGGGCATCCGGCTCTCGGAGCACGTACGGCACAGCAGGCGGACGGAGGACGACCAGTCCTCCGCGGCAAAGCCCGCGTCGGCGGCCAGCCGCTCCAGGGCGTCGCGGTCGGCCTCCGTGGCGGCCTCCAGGAGCACCACCCAGGTGGGGACCGGGGAGGGTGCCCACAGCTCGATCTCGTCGAACACCGGGAAGGACGGTCCGGCGGCGGTGGTGCGCTCGCCGTTCGGTACGCCGTCGTGCAGCACGACCTCGCCCCAGCGCCGCCCGGAGGACGGCAGCGGGATGGAGAGCACCTCGATACGGGCCGGGTCCAGGCGGCGGCCCCAGACCACCTCGGCCTCGCCCTCGGGCGACAGGCGCACGGCGGCGCTGCCCAGCTCCATGCCGACCGGTTCGGCGGACGGCGATCCCTCGCCGGGGACCTTGAGGCCGTATGCCTGCCAGGCGCGCCGGGCCAGCGGCCAGTCCTGGAGGGCGGTGGCCGCGATGCCCACGTTCCACCAGTCGGGGGCCCCGGCCTCGCGGTCCAGCAGGGCGACCGCGCGGAGCCCGGCGGCGCGCGCCTGCTCCCAGTCGTGCCGGAACTTGTGCAGCAGCGCGAGGTTGAACCAGGACTCCGACAGCCACGGCTCCATGTCCGCCGCCCGGGTCAGCAGCGCGCCCGCGTCCTCGTAACGGCCGTCACCGATCAGCGTGAAAGCGCGGTCGGTCGCCTGTCGCCACGAGGCGGAGGGCCGGTGCCGTACCTTGCCGAAGATCCTCACGATTCCCGCCTGCTGGTTGCTTCCTGGATGCCGCCCCGGACAAAGGCCGGGGGCCGTTCGAGGGCCCACTCGACAACCTGCCACAGATTGCCGCCGGGCTCAGCCCGGTTGCCGCGCCGGCCGCGGCCCGCCACCGACCCCCTCATCGGCTCCTTGCCTTTCGCCGACCCCCTGAATCCCCGTTCGTGGGGGTTCCTTCGCATCCAACCATGCCCATCTCCGGGGCCGCTCATTACCCATCGGTTCCGTGACCTTGCGCGGGTGTTTGTGGCGATCTGGGCGGGGCGTGCGACGCGAACGTCCGTACGCAATGCGCAACAGGACGGCCGTCGGCAACATGGCCGGGCGGTACGTCGGATGAGGCCCCGGGGACCGCGCTCGTGCCCCGCTCCGGGGATCGCGCGAGGTGCGCTCGCCGACGGGGGCGAGGGCGGCGCCCGGCAGCGGGGCGCACGGGAACGCCGAACCGCTGTGCGGGAGTTGGTGCCCTGCGGGCGGGGAAACTGTGAAGATCCGGGCGGGACGCATCGTCCCGCCCCTCACCCCTTCGGGTGATGCGCCGCGCTATTCGGCGCGCGCGGTCTCACCCCGCGCGTCGAGCGTGCCGTCCGGGCCGGACCCGGACGCCTGCTCGGGGGCCTTGGCGGCCGCGGCGGCACGGGCCTCCGCCTGCTCCTGCTTGGCCTGCTCCAGCACGCTCTGCTCGGGCACCGCCTCGCCGGCGCGGATCAGGTCGATCCGGCCCATGACCTTCGAGCGCAGGTCGGTCGGTACGTCGTCATGGCCGCAGCAGCGCTTGACGAGCTTCTTGACGGCCTGCTCCAGCCCGTACTTCTCCAGGCACGGCGAGCACTCGTCGAAGTGCTCCTGGAACTTCTCGCATTCACCGGCCGGCATCTCGCGGTCGAGATACTCGTACAGATGGTCGAGGACCTCTGAGCAGTCCTTCTCGTGCGGCTCTCCGCAGCTCATGATCCCGAGCCTTTCCGATCGTGCGGCTGCGACGACTGCGCGGTCGCAGCGCCCGCCCCGGCGGGGACCAGCCCGCGCTCACGGGCGTAATCCTCCAGCATGCCGCGCAGTTGGCGCCGGCCGCGGTGCAGACGGGACATCACCGTGCCGATGGGTGTACCCATGATGTCGGCGATCTCCTTGTACGCAAAGCCCTCGACGTCCGCGAGGTAGACCGCGATGCGGAATTCCTCCGGAATGGCCTGGAGGGCGGCCTTCACGTCGGAGTCCGGCAGATGGTCCAGCGCCTGCGACTCGGCCGAGCGCAGGCCGGTCGACATATGCGACTCCGCGCGCGCCAGCTGCCAGTCCTCGATCTCCTCGGCGGCGCTGCGCTGGGGTTCGCGCTGCTTCTTGCGGTAGGAGTTGATGAAGGTGTTCGTGAGGATGCGGTACAGCCACGCCTTGAGGTTCGTTCCCTCACGGAACTGGTGGAAGGACGCATACGCCTTCGCATACGTCTCCTGAACCAGGTCCTCCGCATCGGCCGGGTTGCGCGTCATGCGCAGCGCGGCCGAATACATCTGGTCCAGGAAGGTGAGCGCGTCCCGCTCGAAGCGCGCGTTGCGCTCGGCGTCCGTCTCCCGCGTCCCGTTGCCAGCGTGTTCCTCTGCCGTGCCGTCGGTCCCTGCGTCGGTACCGGTGACCGGACCCACCTCCTCCAACACCGTGACGGGTCCGGATGCTGACCCGCTCGAATCGGAGAATAGACGACGATCCGGTACCGCCGCCGCTCCAGCCAGGGCGGTCTGGGTGCCGCGCAGCTGTGTCCACTGCAGGTCAGCGGCCTGCGGGCGGGCTGGGCAAGCGATTCCCATGCGGCGGGCTCCCATTCTTCGAAGATTCCTTCAACGTTCCTGCAACCCGCACAACAGCCGCACCCCGCACGTCATTCCCGCACCGCGCGCGTGGTACGTGACCATGGTCACGCGGCCCGGCGGGCGCCGCCGGAACGCCCGGGAACCCTTGACAAACGCGCTTGCCGGTTCGGCAATGAAGACATGGACGACAAGGCGTACGAACGGGTGCTGTCCGATGTGGGGCCGCGGCTGCGGCGGCTGCGGCAGGAGAGGGGGGTGACGCTCGCCGCGCTCTCGGAAACGACGGGCATCTCGGTGAGCACCCTCTCCCGCCTGGAGTCGGGCGGGCGCAAGGCCACCCTGGAACTGCTGCTGCCGCTCGCCCAGGCCCATCAGGTGCCGCTGGACGAGCTGGTCGGCGCGCCGGAGGTGGGCGATCCGCGGGTGCGCGCGGTGCCGCAGCGCCGCAAGCACATGACGTTCGTGCCGCTGACCCGGCAGCCCGGCGGCCTCCAGGCGTACAAGCTGGTGATCGATCCGGTGCCGGGCACGCCCGAACAGCGCACCCACGAGGGCTACGAGTGGCTGTACGTGCTGTCCGGGCGGCTGCGGCTGCTGCTCGCGGACCGGGACGTGGTGCTGCGCTCCGGCGAAGCGGCCGAGTTCGACACCCGGCTGCCGCACTGGTTCGGCCCGGCGGACGACAAGCCGGTGGAGATCCTCAGCCTCTTCGGGCGGCAGGGCGAGCGGATGCACGTACGCGCCAAACCGCGTTCCAAGAAGGACGACGACTGAGCCGCGGACAACCAGGCGGTCAGGCGAAGAGGCCGTCCAGCCACTCCCCCACCGCGTCCGTGAGCAGGGCCATCGCCGCCGGCTCGTCGAGGTCCGCCTTCTTCGGTACGGCGAACCCGTGGTCCCCGTGCGGCACCTCGACGATCCGGGTGCCCCCGGGGAACTCCGGCGGCCGCCCGAACGGGTCACGGCCGCCCTGCACCACCAGCGTCGGCAGCCCGGCCCCGGTCAGTTCGTCCGCGCGCGACTTCTCCGGCTTGCCCGGCGGGTGCAGCGGGAAGCTCAGCGCCAGTACGGCGTGCGCGCCCAGGCCGCGCGCCGTGCGGCAGGCCACCCGCGCCCCCGCGCTGCGCCCGCCCGCGACCACCGGCAGTCCGGGTTTCTCCAGGGCAGGCCACAGCGCGGTCCACGCGGCGTCCAGAGTCTTGGGAGCCGGTGCCAGCTTCTTGCCGGCCACCCGCCACGGCTGCTCGACCAGTGCGACGGTGTAGCCGCGCGCGGGCAGCGCGGCGGCCAGCGCGCGCAGGTCCCGGGCCTCGATGCCGCCGCCCGCGCCGTGGCTGACGGCGAGGACGGCCCGCGCGTCCTCCGCCGGGTGCCAGGTGACGCGCGCCTCACCCACAGGAGTCTCGACTGTTTCGCTCACGTCCTCATCCTGCCGCCTCGCGGGCCCCGGAACGTGCGGGCACTGGTCAGAACAGCATTTCCTCCTCGGGCGCCGGCAGCTCCTTGACCAGCTCGGGCCCGTTGTTGCGGACGTTGCTCACGTCGGTCGACACCGGGTAGGCGCGCATCAGCCCGGCGGGCGGCGGCGCGAGCAGCGGCAGCAGGTCGTCCACGTCCGTACGGGCCGGGTCGAGCCAGGCGTCCCACTTGTCGGGCGTCAGGATCAGCGGCATCCGCGGGTGGATGTCGGCGAGCGCCTGCGGGCCCGCGCCGCCGTCCGCGTTCGCCAGCGGGGTGGTCTCGGCCTCGGTGGTGACGACCGTGCAGGTCACCCACCACGCCTGCGGGTGGTCGTCGGGCAGCGTACGGTCGCGCCAGAACTCGTACAGCCCGGCCAGCGCCATCACCTGACCGTCCGCGGGGGTGACGAAGTACGGCTGCTTGCGGGGGCGCTTCCTCTTGCCCTGCTCCTCCAGCTGCCGCTCGGCGGCGGCCGTGACCCACTCGTAGTAGCCGTCGCCGGGCAGCAGGCAGCGGCGGGCCGCGAACGGCCGCTTGAACGACGGCTTCTCGTGCACCGTCTCCGCGCGGGCGTTGATCATCTTCACCCCGACATCGGGCGATTTCGCCCAGGACGGGACCAGTCCCCAGGTCAGTCTGCGCAGCTGGCGAACCGGACGGCGGTCTTCCGCGTCTTTCAGGGGACGTTCGAGCACCGCGTGGACGTTCTTCGTCGGGGCGACGTTCCAGTCGGGCGCCAGGGCCTCCTCCGGTTCCCACTTCTCGACCTCGAAGAGCCCCACCAGATCCTCGGGGCTGCGACTCGCTGCATACCGTCCGCACATGCATGCCACAGTGCCACGCCAGACCAAGGGGAGAGATGGACACCGGTCATATCACCGACGTATGGGACAGGGTTTTCGGCATCCAGCCCGACCCGCCGCCCTGGCTCGTCGTCGTCACGGCGGTGGTCGCGCTGGCCGTGATCACCCCGTACCGCGCCTGGCGGCTGTCCCGTAACGCCATCACCATCGCCCACGAGGGCGGCCACGGCCTCGTCGCGCTGCTCAGCGGGCGCCGGCTGTCCGGCATCCGGCTGCACTCCGACACGTCGGGGCTGACCGTCTCGCGCGGCAAGCCGACCGGCCTCGGCATGATCCTCACCGCCGCCGCCGGATATGTGACGCCGTCCCTGCTCGGGCTGCTCGGCGCCTGGCTGCTGGCCTCCGGGCACATCACGGCGCTGCTGTGGGGCGCCACCGCGCTGCTCGCCGCGATGCTGCTGATGATCCGCAACGCGTACGGCGTACTGACCGTGGTGCTGGCCGGCGCCGCCTTCTTCCTCGTCTCCTGGCTGACCGCCCCCGAGGTGCAGGCGGCGTTCGCGTACGCGGTCGTGTGGTTCCTGCTGCTGGGCGGCGTACGGCCGCCCTTCGAGCTCCAGGGCAAGCGGCGCCGCGGCCGGGCCGGGGACTCCGACCCCGACCAGCTGGCCCGGCTCACCCGGGTACCGGCAGCCGTCTGGCTGGGACTTTTCCATGTGGTGACGCTGTGCTCGCTGGCCGGCGGCGGCCGCTGGCTGCTGGACGTCTGAGCCCGTACGGCCCGTACCCCCGGGCCGGTACGGCCGTACGCGGGCGCCCGCCGGACGCGCTCCGGAGCGCGCCTCCGGGAGCGCGGTCCCGCACAGTGACTCCGCCTGCACTATCAGTGCTGTGTTTCCCGCAGGTTGCGCCGCTTTTGATCAAGATCTGCACACCGGTCCAGCCATTAAAGTGAAGGGCATGACCGAGAGCCCCGTGCATCCCGCCCTCTGGCCCGCCCCCGTAGCTGCCGGGGCGGTCGACGCGACCGTCACCGTGCCCGGCTCCAAATCGGTCACCAACCGTGGCCTCGTCCTCGCCGCCCTGTCCTCCGAGCCCGGCTGGCTGCGCCGTCCGCTGCGCTCCCGGGACACCCTGCTGATGGCCGAGGCGCTGCGCACGATGGGCGTCGGCATCGAGGAGACCGCCTCCTCCAACGCCGCCTCGACGGCCGGCGCGGACGGCGGCGGAGGCGAGTCGTGGCGGGTGATCCCGGCCGGTCTGCACGGCCCGGCAACCGTCGACGTCGGCAACGCCGGCACGGTCATGCGCTTCCTGCCCCCGGTCGCGGCCCTCGCCGACGGCGCCATCCGCTTCGACGGCGACCCGCGCTCCTACGAGCGCCCGCTCGACGGCGTGATCAACGCGCTGCGCTCGCTCGGCGCCCGGATCGACGACGACGGCCGCGGCGCGCTGCCGATGACCGTCTTCGGCGGCGGCGCGCTGGAGGGCGGCGCCGTGGAGATCGACGCCTCCTCCTCGTCGCAGTTCGTCAGCGCGCTGCTGCTGTCGGCGCCGCGCTTCAACCAGGGCGTCGAGGTACGGCACGTCGGCGCGGCGCTGCCCTCGATGCCGCACATCCGGATGACCGTCGACATGCTGCGCAGCGTCGGCGCCCAGGTGGACACCCCGGAGTCGGGCGGCGAGCCGAACGTCTGGCGCGTCACCCCCGGCGCCCTGCTGGGCCGCGACCTGATCGTCGAGCCGGACCTGTCCAACGCCCAGCCGTTCCTGGCGGCGGCCCTGGTCACCGGCGGCCGGGTGACCATCCCCGACTGGCCCGAGCGCACCACCCAGCCCGGTGACGCGCTGCGCGAGATCTTCACCGCCATGGGCGGTTCCTGCGAGCTGACCGAACAGGGGCTGACCTTCACCGGCAGCGGCCGCATCCACGGCATCGACGTCGACCTGAGCGAGGTCGGCGAGCTGACCCCGGGCATCGCCGCGGTGGCCGCCCTCGCCGACTCCCCCTCCACCCTGCGCGGCGTCGCCCACCTGCGCCTCCACGAGACCGACCGGCTGGCGGCGCTCACCAAGGAGATCAACGAGCTGGGCGGCGACGTCACGGAGACCGAGGACGGCCTGCACATCCGGCCGCGCGCGCTGCACGGCGGCATCTTCCACACGTACGAGGACCACCGGCTGGCCACCGCCGCCGCGGTCATCGGACTGGCCGTGCCGGGCGTGCAGGTCGAGAACGTCGCGACGACCGCCAAGACGCTCCCCGACTTCCCCGCCCTGTGGACCGGGATGCTCGGCGAAGCGACGGCCCCCGCCCGGAGAGGCTGAGGCCCGTACGACCATGCGCCGCTACGGCAAGAACCCCGACGAGGACGACATCCGCGTCCGTCCCAACCGCAAGGGCAACCGCCCCCGTACGAACATCCGGCCCAAGCACGAGGACGCCAGCGAGGGCCTGGTGCTGACCGTCGACCGCGGCCGGATCACCTGCCTGATCGAGGACCGCACGGTCATCGCGATGAAGGCCCGCGAACTGGGCCGCAAGTCCGTCGTGGTCGGCGACCGGGTCGCGGTCGTCGGCGACCTGTCCGGCGCCAAGGACACCCTCGCGCGGATCGTCCGCGTCGAGCCGCGCAGCTCCACCCTGCGGCGGACGGCGGACGACGACGACCCGTTCGAGCGGGTGGTCGTCGCCAACGCCGACCAGCTCGCCATCGTCACCGCGCTGGCCGACCCGGAACCGCGGCCGCGGCTGATCGACCGCTGCCTGGTCGCCGCGTACGACGCCGGGCTCGACCCGTTGCTGGTCCTCACCAAGTCCGACCTGGCCTCCCCCGACACGCTCCTGGAGTCGTACGGCACGATCGGCGTCCCGTACGTCGTCACCAACCGCACCGAACTGGCCGACGGCACCGCCGCCGAGCAGGTGCGCGAGCGGCTGCGCGGGCACATGACCGCCTTCGTCGGGCACTCCGGCGTCGGCAAGACCACCCTCGTCAACGCGCTGGTCCCGGACCGCAAGCGGGCCACCGGACACGTCAACGCGGTGACCGGTCGCGGCCGGCACACCACGACCTCCGCCCTCGCGCTCCCCCTGCCCGACGACTCGGGCTGGGTCATCGACACCCCGGGCGTACGCTCCTTCGGCCTCCACCACGTGGACCCGTCCCGCGTCGTCCTCGCCTTCCCCGACCTGGTCCCCGGCACCGCCGACTGCCCCCGCGCCTGCAGCCACGACGAACCGGACTGCGCCCTCGACCAGTGGGTCGCCGACGGCCACGCGGACCCGGCCCGCCTGTACTCGCTACGTCGGCTGCTGGCCACGCGGGAGCGACGCGAAGGGGACTGAGCGCTCAAGTTTGCTGCCCCACCGCCGAGGTAAATGCATAATCACACCAAGGCTGGCGAAGCGGTCACGGACCGTACGGAGGCAATGGACATGGCGTGGCTGCTCGTCGTGGTGGCAGGGCTCCTGGAGACGGGGTTCGCGGTCTGCCTCAAGCTCTCCCACGGGTTCACCCGGCTGTGGCCCACCATCGCCTTCGCCTGCTTCGCGCTCGGCAGCTTCGGTCTGCTGACGCTCTCGCTGAAGAAGCTCGACGTCGGCCCGGCCTACGCGGTGTGGACCGGTATCGGGGCCGCCGGCACCGCCATCTACGGCATGGTCTTCCTCGGCGACATCACCTCGGTCCTCAAGATCGTGTCGATCTCGCTGGTGATCATAGGGGTCATCGGGCTGCAGCTGTCGGGGTCGGCACACTAGGCACGCACGGAGCACGCCCCGCGCTCACGCGCGGTGCGCGGCGTGTGCGAACGCGTTGTGCAGCTGGCGGGTCAGGTCCTCCGGTTCGGCGGGGGCCACGACGTACGACAGGGTGAGGCGGGCCGCGGTCGCGCAGGCGGTGCCCAGTTCGGGGAGGTCCTCCTTGGGCCAGTCGGCCTCCAGCGCGGCCATCGCGCGGTCGCAGAAGCGGCCCACCAGCTCCGTCGGGCCCGGCGGGGGCCCGTCCGCGTACGCCCCCGCGCCCCCGGAGCGCGCCCCGCGCTGGCCCGGGACCCCGCCCGCCGGCGCGGGCAGGCGCTCGCTCCAGCAGCCCGTCAGCGCGGCCCGTATCAGCGGATTGGTCCGCGCCGCCCGTACGGTCCACGCGGCGGCCGCCACCACGCGGGCCTCCACGCCGCCGCCCGCGGTGGGCCCCGGCTCCTCCAGAGCGCGGCTCACCCCGGCGAGATAGCCCTCCGTCTCCCGCCGCACCAGCGCCCGTGCCAGCCCTTCCTTGCTGCCGAACTCGTTGTAGAGGGTCTGCCGGGACACCCCGGCCTCGGCCGCGACATCGACCATCCGGACGCCCGCCCACGGCCTGGCCGCGAGCGCCGCGTAGGCGGCGTCCAGCAGGGATTCACGCGCTGTAGGCATCGTCGCCTCCCAGGCCGCCCGGCCCAGATGGCCGGTGTGCGCCACAGGATTGACTCACCACCAGGGGCTGTCAAGGGTCCGTACGCGCCGGGCAACCGTGGTCATGTGGCTCGTCCGGTATACCAATCGATACTGTTCGCACATGCCCGACTATCACGATGACCTCCGCCTCGGCCACGTCCTGGCGGACGCCGCCGACGCCGCGACCATGGAGCGGTTCAAGGCACTCGACCTCAAGGTCGAGACCAAACCGGACATGACTCCGGTGAGCGAGGCCGACAAGGCGGCCGAGGAACTGATCCGTGGTCATCTGCAGCGCGCCCGTCCGCGGGACGCCGTACTGGGCGAGGAGTTCGGCAGCGAGGGCTCCGGCCCGCGCCGCTGGATCGTCGACCCCATCGACGGTACGAAGAACTATGTGCGCGGGGTGCCGGTCTGGGCCACGCTCATCGCCCTGATGGAGCGCGGCGAGGGCGGCGACCGCCCGGTGGTCGGCGTCGTCTCCGCGCCCGCGCTCAACCGCCGCTGGTGGGCGGCCGAGGGCCTGGGCGCGTACACGGGCCGCAGCCTGACCTCCGCGAGCCGCCTCCAGGTGTCACAGGTGGGCCGCATCCAGGACGCCTCGTTCGCGTACTCCTCGCTGACCGGCTGGGAGGAGCAGGGCCGCCTCCCGGGCTTCCTGGAGCTGTCCCGGGACTGCTGGCGCACCCGCGGCTACGGGGACTTCTGGCCGTACATGATGGTCGCCGAGGGCTCGGTGGACATCTGCGCGGAGCCGGAGCTGTCGCTGTGGGACATGGCGGCCTGCGCCGTCGTCGTGCAGGAGGCGGGCGGCCGGTTCACCGGTCTGGACGGCGTGCCGGGCCCGCACAGCGGCAACGCCGCGGCCTCCAACGGCCTGCTGCACGAGGAACTGCTCAACTACATCGGCGACGGGCGCCGCTGAGACACCGGGCGCGCTCGTACGTCCGTACGGGCGCGCACCCGGGGCGCGGAAACGGCAATCGTCCGTTCCGCGCCCCTTGTTGCCTCTCCGTACGCATGTGAACATGAGAACACCGAAGCTTGTGAACTTGTGAAACCCTTCGCAAGGTGCCCAGCAAGCCTCAAGGAGGTGGCTCCATTCCATGCCCATGTACGTGCGCAACGCCATGAGCACGGTGGTCCTCACCATCGGGCCCGCCCACACCCTGCGCCAGGCGGCCCGCCTGATGTCGGCCCGCCGCGTCGGCGCGGCCGTCGTCCTCGACACCGACACCAGCGGGCTCGGCATCCTCACCGAGCGCGACATCCTCAACTCCCTGGGCGCGGGCGAGGACCCGGACCGGGAGACCGCGCAGGCCCACACGACCTCAAGCGTGGTCTTCGCCGCGCCCGAATGGACGCTCGACGAGGCGGCGGGCGCCATGGTGCACGGCGGCTTCCGCCACCTCATCGTGCTCGACGGCCAGGAGCCGGAGCCGGTGGGCATCGTGTCGGTCCGCGACATCATCCGGTGCTGGTCCAGGGTTCCTGAGCAGTCCCCGGCCCCCGAGCGGGAGCGGGTCGGCGCCGTACCGGCGTGAGCGCACCCGCGCCCCGTGTACGCGAAGAGGCCGGAGCCCATTGGCGTCCGGCCTCTTCGGTGTTACGGCAAGGGACGGGTCAGCCGCGCAGGGCCTGGACCGCGGCCTCCAGCCGCTTGCCGTAGTCGGGGTCCGCCTTGCGGAAGTTCTCGATCGCGCGCTGGGCGATGTCGTCGCGCGAGACCTTGGAGATGAAGCCCGCCAGGTTGTCGATCAGGCGCTCCTTCTCCTCTTCCGTCATCAGGCGGTACAGGTTGCCGGCCTGCACGAAGTCGTTGTCCTCGGCGTGCGAGGGCGCGGGCTCCTCACCGGTCGTGCCGGTCACCGCGATCGGCTGCCACAGCGGGCGGTCGGTCTGCACCGGGCCGCCGAAGCTGTTCGGCTCGTAGTTCTTCGCGCGGCCGTGGCGGCCGTCGTAGAGGTAGCCGTCGCGGCTGTGCGAGCGGGCCTCGGTGGCGTGCGGGCGGTTGACCGGCAGGTGGTCGGCGTTGATGCCGACGCGGTAGCGGTGGGCGTCGGCGTACGCGAACAGCCGGCCCTGGAGCATCTTGTCGGGCGAGGGGCCGATGCCCGGCACGAAGTGGTGCGGGGAGAAGATCGACTGCTCGACCTCGGCGAAGATGTTCTCCGGGTTGCGGTTGAGCTCCAGCTTGCCGATCTCGATCGGCGGGTAGTCCGCGTGCGGCCAGACCTTGGTCAGGTCGAACGGGTTGAAGCGGTACGTCGCGGCCTCGGCGGCCGGCATGATCTGCACCTGGACGGTCCAGCTCGGGAACTCGCCGCGCTCGATCGCCTCGCGCAGGTCGCGCTGGTGGCTGTCGGGGTCCTCACCGGCGAGCTTGGCGGCCTCGGCCGCGGTGAGGTTCTTGATGCCCTGGTCGGTCTTGAAGTGGTACTTGACCCAGAAGACCTCGCCGGCCTCGTTGTTCCACTGGTAGGTGTGCGAGCCGAAGCCGTCCATGTGGCGGTACGAGGCCGGGATGCCGCGGTCGCCGAACAGCCAGGTCACCTGGTGGGTGGACTCGGGCGACAGACCCCAGAAGTCCCAGACGTTGTCCGCCTCCTGGGAGCCGGTGTACGGGTCGCGCTTCTGGGTGTGGATGAAGTCGGGGAACTTGATGGCGTCCTTGATGAAGAACACCGGGGTGTTGTTGCCGACGAGGTCGTAGTTGCCCTCTTCGGTGTAGAACTTCAGCGCGAAGCCGCGCGGGTCGCGCACCGCGTCGGCGGAGCCGAGGTTGCCGGCGACGGTGGAGAACCGCAGGAAGGTCTCGGTCTGCTTGCCGGCCTCGGAGAGGAACTTGGCGCGGGTGTAGCGCGACATGTCGGCGGTGGCCGTGAAGGTGCCGTACGCGCCGGCGCCGCGGGCGTGCACCACGCGCTCCGGGATGCGCTCGCGGTTGAAGTGCGCGAGCTTCTCGATCAGGAGCTGGTCCTGGATGAGCCCGGGGCCGCCGACGCCGGCCGTCTCGCTGTTCTGGTTGTCCGCGACCGGTGCCCCGGCCTCCGTGGTCAGCGGTCCGGTGCTGCTCTGTACCGACACGTGCGCCTCCTGAGTCATGAACCTGCCCTTGGCTTGCGCCGCATCCGATCCTACATTGGACATTGTCTAAGTCAAGATGATCCCGAAACTCGTACCGAATCCGGTGATGGACGGACCACTGCTACCCTTGGCCTTATCTGACTGATAGGTGATTGGCATGAGTGACCTGCTGGAACGGCTCCGGGGACGCGGCTGGCGGCTGACCGCGCAGCGACGCGTCGTCGCCGAGGTCCTCGACGGGGACCACGTCCACTACACCGCTGACGAGGTGCACGCGAAGGCGACCGAACGGCTGCCGGAGATCTCGCGTGCGACCGTCTACAACACGCTGGGCGAGCTGGTCTCGCTCGGCGAGGTGCTGGAGGTCAGCACGGACGGCCGCGCCAAGCGGTACGACCCCAACGCCCACCACGACCACCAGCACCTGGTGTGCTCGCGGTGCGGGACGATAAGGGACGTACACCTGGACAGCGACCCGCTCGCCGCGCTGCCGGTGCCGGAACGCTTCGGCTTCCAGGTCTCCGAGGTGTCGGTGACGTACCGCGGCATCTGCCCGAACTGCCACTCGCACAGCTGACCCCGGCGGCGGCCGCCACCTCGCGCGGCCGCGCCGACCGCAGAAGGAGCCCGCCCTGACATGGCGCGGGCTCTTCGGCGTGCACACCTTCCGTACCACCGGCACCGGGGATTACGTCCCGCACCTCGGGTACCCGGCCTGGAGCCGTATCCCGACCAGGAAGGGACCGTACTGATGGTGCGCAAGAAGGTCGAAGGCGACGAAGAACAGCGCCGCGCGGCGGCCCGTGAGGCCCGTGCGGCCGGCGAGGCCCCCAGCGCCCGGCAGGCGACCACCGGCGCCTCCAAGCAGCGCACGTACGAGCCGGAGAAGGCGGCGCACGAGGAGCGGATCGCCACACGGCACCGCGGCAAGCAGGACGAGCCGCACGAGCCGACGCTCCCGCCTCCCGAGCGCGCCGCACCGCTGCCCTCGCACGGGGACGGCGGGCGCTACACCTCGGCCCATGAGGAGACCCTCCGGGCGCTCACCGAGGCGCAGGCGGAACACGGCGGCGACGGCGTGTATCTCCAGGACATCGCGCGGCGCTCCGGGAGGGAGCCGGAGGAGACCCGCCTCCTGGTGCACGATCTGGTCGACAAGTTCCGGGTGGCCAGCGAGCTGCAAGGGGTCGAGGACCCCGACCTGGGGCAGCGGTACGAGGTCAAGCCGCGGGGACAGTGACCGCTTGATGGCGTTTTCGCCGTAATTACCGGGGTACCCAGGCCCCAGGAGGTGGTGACCGTGCCCGAGCCCGGCAGCAAGAGTTACGACACCCGCCGCGCCCGGCTCCGCAAGGACGCCGAGGACAGCGGGATCAGCGATCAGCAGGCCAACCAGGAGGCGAACGAGACCCTCCAGGAAAAAGAGGGGCAGCGCAGCAGGGGCCCGCGCACCGAGCGCGGCCGGGGCCCGAAAGGTGAACGCCGCGGCGAGTGACCACGCCCGGGCCCCGCGCCACACCATGAAGAAGGCCCGGATCCTGGAGGATCCGGGCCTTCTTCATCAGTAGCGGGGACAGGATTTGAACCTGCGACCTCTGGGTTATGAGCCCAGCGAGCTACCGAGCTGCTCCACCCCGCGCCGTTGTGTGTCCAGTCTACGCACACCCCGCCGACCAGCGCAAATCACTGTCCGTTGTGCTGAGGCCGACGGCGCCCGTGCGGACCGGGTGGTGCCGGGGCGCCCCGGCACCACCCGGCACCACCCGTCCTACGCGGTCAGCTCCTCCTGAAGCGCCTCGCGCAGCCGCGCCGCGCGCTCCGCCACCTCCGGCGGCCCGAGCTCGACCGCCCGCCGGCACCACTGGTGGCCCTCGGCGAGCGCGCCGCGCCGGGCGGCGAGCAGAGCCAGGCGCAGGGCGGCGCGCCCGTGGCCGTCCTCGGCCGCGCGGGTCCACCACAGCTTGGCCTCGGGCAGGCTGCCCTCGCGCGCCAGGAGCAGGCCGAGGTTGAAGGCGCCGTTGCGGCTGCCCGCCTCGGCCGCCGCGCGGTACCAGCGCGCCGCCTCGGCCACATCGCCCCGCGCCGCCGCGAACATGCCAACCCGGACCTGGGCGCGCCGGTGCCCCTGCCGGGCGGCGTGTTCGTACCACCGGGTGCACTCGTCGTTCTGCCGTCGCTCGACCGCGCCGCCGTCCCGGCGGTCCAGCAGGTCGGCGAGGCGGAACGCGGCCTCGGCGCTGCCGCCCTCCGCCGCGCAGCGCAGGTTCCGCTCGGCGGCCTCCGTGTCGCCTTCGCGCAGTTGGACGATGGCGACCTGGAGGGCGGCCTCGGTGTGGCCGGCCGCCGCGGCGCGCTCGTACCACTCGTGCGCCATCCGCTCCGCGCCGCGCTCCGCGTACAGGATGCCGAGGTTGAAGGCGGCGTCCACGCTGCCCGCCTCGGCGGCCTTGGAGAACCACGGCTCGGCGCCCGCCGAGTCGCCGCGCTGGAGCAGCATGATGGCGAGCGCGTTGGCGGCCTCGCGGTGCCCGGCGTAGGCGGCGCGGCGGTACCACTGCTCGCCGCGGCCGTCCCGGCCCTGCTCGGCACAGAGCAGGCCGATGTTGTACGCGCCGTTCACATCGCCGGCGTCGAGCGCGGCGCGGTACCAGCGCTCGGCGGTCTGCGTCTCGCCGCGGTCGGCGTGCAGCGCGCCCAGCGCGTTGGCGGCGTTGCCGTCGCCGTCCTGGGCGGCGCGGCGCCACCATTCGGCGGCGCTCTCCTCGTCGCCCGCGTCGCGCAGCAGGAAGCCGAGCGCGCAGGCGGCCCGCGCCTCACCGCCCTTGGCGGCGGTCAGATACCAGCGGCCGGCCTCCTGGGTGTCGCCGCGCTCCTCCAGAAGCGTGCCCAGGTGCAGGGCGGCGCGGCGGTGGCCGCGGGCCGCGGCCTGGCGGAACCACTGCTCGGCCTCGGCCTCCACGGCGGCGTCGCGCCCGCCCACGGTCTGCGCGCGGTCCTCCAGGAGGCGCGCGAGGCGGTACGCGGCCTCGCGGTGCCCGCGCTCGGCGGCGGTACGGAACCAGCGCTCGGCACCCACGTCACCGCGGTGCTCCAGGAGGTCGGCGAGGGCGTACGCGCCCAGGCAGTGGCCCGACTCGGCGGACTGGCGCAGCCAGTACTCGGCGGCGGGCTCGTCGCCGCGCTCGCGGTAGTAACGGCCCAGCGCGTGCGCCGCCGCGGCGGACCCGGCGACGGCCGCGATACGCCACCAGCCCGCCGCCTCGTCCGCGTAACCCCGCTGGTGCAGCAGGACGCCCAGGTTGTTGGCGGCGGCGCGGTCGCCGGCGGCGGTGGCGGAGCGCAGGTACGGTTCGGCGCCGTCGAGGTCGCCGCGGCGCAGCAGCAGCGCGCCCAGCACGCTCATGGCTCCGGTGTCGCCGGCGTCGGCGGCCCGGCGGTGGTTCGCTTCGATCACGGCTTCGGACGCCTCGGCCGGGGCGTCGGCCTCGATGGCGTCCAGCGGCAGCCGGTCGTCACGCTGGTCCGGAAGCACGGTCTCCCGTCCGTCCGGCGTCTCGGATGCGCGCCCGTCGTCGGGCGCGTGCACAAACCGGCCTGTCTCCAACAACCTTGCCTTGTCCCCCATGAGGGCCATCGTCGCACCACCCGCAACCCGCGTACACCTGGTATACCGCAGCCAGTGAGGTCACTACAGCGTTTTGTCGACTTCCCGATACAGAGACATGCCAAACTCCGTTCCCTCCAGTTCCGTTCACACGTGAAGACGGCGCGTCCCGCCGGGCGTGTCGCCCGGGGTGTCGTCCGGGGGGTCACCCCGCACATGACGAAGGCCCGGATCCCAAGGATCCGGGCCTTCGTTTCCAGTAGCGGGGACAGGATTTGAACCTGCGACCTCTGGGTTATGAGCCCAGCGAGCTACCGAGCTGCTCCACCCCGCGCCGTTGTGCCTCCACGGTACCACGGCACGGAGGTGGTGCCCGGCCCCCGCGGGGCCGGGCCGGCGTTGTCAGCCGCCGTTCTTGCCGGTGTTGCCCTTCTGCGCCTTCTTCTCCGCCTCGGCCGCCCGGTCCAGGGCCGCCTTCAGCTTCTTCTGCGCCTCGCCGTAGCCGCCCCAGTCGCCTTCCCTGCGGGCCTTCTCGCCCTCCTCGTACGCCTTCACGGCGTCGTCGAGGGCCTGCTGCACCGTCTGGTCGGCCGGCGGCTGCTGACCCGTGTCACCGCCGCCCGGCGGGTTCTGATTGCCGGTGCCCGGCGGCTTCTTGCCGAAGACGACATCGAGCGCCTCGGCCAGGTTGTTGCCCAGCACGGGGTCGTTCTCTCCGTAACTGACCAGCACCTTCTTCAGCAGCGGGTAGTTGGTGCCCGCGCCGCGCAGATAGACCGGTTCGACGTACAGCAGGCCGCCGTTCATCGGGACCGTGAGCAGGTTGCCGTACTCGATCTCGGAGTCGCCGAGTTTCTTCAGGATGTTCAGCTCATTGGCGATCTTCGGATCGGAGTTGAACTTCGACTGGACCTGCTGCGGTCCCGGCACCGGCGTCTGCGACGGCAGTTTCAGCACTCTGATCTTGCCGTAGTCGGCGCTGGTGGCATTGGCGTCGACCGCCATGAACGCGCCTAGGTTGTCCCGCTTGTTGGGCGTGAACGTCGTGGTCAGCGCGAACGTCTGGGCCTTCTGGTCGGGCATCTTCAGGCTCTGGTAGTACGGCGGCACCGAGTTGCCCGACTTGTTCGTCGGGTCGTTCGGGACCTGCCAGCGCTCGCTGCCCGTGTAGAAGGTGTTCGGGTCGGTGACGTGGTACGTCGTCAGCAGCTGGCGCTGCACCTTGAAGAGGTCCTGCGGGTAGCGCATGTGCTCCATCAGGGACTTGCTGATGGCGCTCTTCTTCTCGACCGTCCCGGGGAAGGACTTCATCCAGGTCTTCAGGACCGGGTCCTTGGTGTCCCACTGATAGAGCTTGACCGAACCGTCGTAGGCGTCAACCGTCGCCTTGACCGAGTTGCGGATGTAGTTGACCTGATTCTGCTGGGCGACGACCGCCCGCTGACCGTCGGTGAGCGAGTCGGCGGTGGTGTCACCGAGCGTGGTGCGCGAGGCGTACGGATAGCCGTTGCTCGTCGTGTAGGCGTCCACGATCCACTTGATCCGGCCGTCGATGACCGCCGGGTAGGCGTCGCCGTCGATGGTCAGCCAGGGGGCGACCGCCTCCACGCGCTCCTTGGGCGTGCGGTTGTACAGAATCCGCGAGCCCTCGCCGATGGCGCCCGAGTAGAGGATCTGCGGCTCGCCGAACGCCACCGCGTAGGCGGCGCGGTTGATCGGGTTGGCGAGGTTCACCCCGCTCTTGCCGGTGTAGCTGTAGCTCTTCTCGCCGCTCTTGTCGGAGGAGTAGTCCAGCTCCTTCTGCGGCCCGCCCACGATCGAGTACTGGGTAGTCTTCTCGCCGTAGTAGACGCGCTGCTCGTACGGCCCGAACTGGCCCTTCGAGGGCAGCTCGCTCTCGGTGTAGTCCGGCTCGCCGCCCTCGGCGAACGTGGTGCCCTTGGCGGCCACCGCGCCGAACCCGTGGGTGTACTTGAAGTGGTCGTTGATCCAGTTCCGCTCGGAGACGCCGTTGAGGTTCAGCTCGCGCAGACCGATGACGGTGTCCTGGTCCTTGCCGTCCTTGTCCTTGTACCGGTCGACGTCGAGGGTGGACGGGAACTGGTAGTAGCTGCGGACCTGCTGGCGCTGCTGGAAGGACGGGGAGACCACGTTCGGGTCGAGCAGCCGGACGCTGGCCGTGGTGTCGGCGGCGTCCCGCAGCTTCTGCCGCTCCGCGTCGTTCTGCGGCTTGTAGTTGCCGTCGTACCCCTGCACGTCGACACCGTTGATGTCGTACGCGTCCCGCGTCGCCTTGATGTTCTGCTTGATGTACGGCGCTTCCTTGGCCTGCTCGTTCGGCTGGACCTGGAACTTCTGCACGATGGCCGGGTACAGGCCGCCGATGAGGACCGCGGAGAGCACCATCAGGCCGAAGCCGATGACCGGCAGCTGCCAGGTGCGGCGCCACAGCGTCGCGAAGAAGAGCACCGCGCAGATCGCCGCGATGAAGAACAGGATCGTCTTCGCCGGGAGGTAGGCGTTGGCGTCCACGTAGCGCAGGCCCGTCCAGCCGTCGGCGGACTTCAGGCCGCTGGACTTGACCGCCAGGCCGTACCGGTCGAGCCAGTACGCGATGGCCTTCAGGGAGACGAAGATGCCGAGCACCACAGACAGGTGACCGGTGGCGGCGGCCGTCGCGCGCGAGCCGGGGCTCGTCAGGCGCAGCCCGCCGTACAGGTAGTGGGTCAGCGCCGCGGCGATCAGGCACAGCACCGCGCAGGCGAAGCCGAAGCTGAGCAGGAAGCGGTACCAGGGCAGGTCGAAGGCGTAGAACGAGACGTCCTGGCCGAACTGCGGGTCCTTCTGGCCGAACGGCACGCCGTTCACCCACTGGAGCCACGTACGCCACTGGCCGGAGGCCGAGGCACCGGCGATCAGGCCCACCACGGCGGTGACCGCGATCAGCGCCCACTTCTTGTACGGCGCGATGCCCATCCGGTAGCGGTCCAGGCTCTGCTGCTCCATGGACATCGCGCTCAGCGGCGGCCGCAGGCGGTGCGCCAGCCAGATGTTGACCCCGACCGCGGCGGCCATCAGCGCACCGAAGGCGAAGAACAGGCCGATCTTCGTCCACAGGGTGGTGGTGAAGACCGAGGAGTAATCGACCGACCGGTACCAGAGCCAGTCGGTCCAGAACCCGGAGAACATGACGAAGAGCATGGCCAGCACGGCCAGCACGCCCAGTGTCATGAACAGGGTCCGGACCCGCCGGGACGGTCGGCCGACTCTGATCCGTGGCCCTGTCGGGCCTCCGCCGCGGTCCGGCATCTGGAAAGCCAAGGTGCGCACCTCGAAGTTCGCTGTCGTGTTGAGCAGGCCCGGCGATAGTAGGACCCACTGTTGCAACTTACTAAGGCTTTACTCGGTTCCCGATTTCCGGGGTCCGCAGGGCACGATATTGGGCATGGACAACCTTCCCGTCGACGGCACCCCCCTCGCCGCCAGCCCGCTGACCCGTGCCGTACTCGAAATCGACGAGTACGCCGCCGGGCTCGGCTGGGACCAGCCCGCCCGCCTCTTCGCCCTCGTGGACACCGCCCGGCTCCGCGAACAGGAACCCTCGCTCGCCGAACAGCTCGGCATCGACGCCGCCACCACCGCCTCGCTGACCCCCGTCGAGCAGGACGAGATCCCGGCCGATGTGCCGCTGGACGAGTTCCTGGCCACCATCGGCTGGCCGGAGGCGGTGGCCGGCTGCGCGATGACGGTGGAGCGGCTGATGCTGCCGCCGACCGCCGAGGACTCCGTGCCGGAGGGCATGGACGAGGCCCAGCTCGCGAAGTGGGTCGCCGAGCACCCGGACCGCCAGGAGGTGCGGATGACGGTGGCCGTGCTGCGCGACGGCGAGCGCGAGTCGGCGCTGCGGCTGCGCGAGAAGGATGCCACCTCCGAGGTGCTGACCGGCTCGCAGCTGGTGCCGGGCCTGGCGGACGCGCTGGCCGCGACCTTCGAGGGCTGACACGGGGCCGACCGGGGCCGGGCTCCGTGCCCGGCCCCCGGCCGTGCCGTGACCGGCCCGGCTACTTGTGCGCGGGGCAGCTCGGCAGGCTCGCCGTGTCGCCCTTGCGGATCTTCTCCAGGGACGTCAGCGCGTCGCGGATGGTGTCCACCTTGACCAGGCGGAGGCCGTCCGGGTGGTCGTCGACCACGGCCGAGCAGTTGTCCTTGGGGGTGAGGAAGTACTCCGCCCCCTTGTTGCGCGCGCCGACGACCTTCATGGCGATGCCGCCGATCGGGCCGACCTTGCCATCGGCGTCGATCGTGCCCGTACCGGCCACGAACTTCCCGCCGGTCAGGTCCTCGGGCGTGAGCTTGTCGATGATCCCGAGGGCGAACATCAGCCCGGCGCTGGGCCCGCTGACGTCGGCCAGCTTGATGTCCACGTTGAACGGGAACGTGTAGTCGATGCCGGCCTGGATCCCGACTATGGACCGGCCGTCCTTCGCCTTCGCGGTCGTGACGGCGATGTCCTTCGTGGGGCCCTCGGGCTTCTTGCCCTTCTTCTGGGCCGCGGCCGCCTCCTTGGCCGGGATGACCGTGAAGACCGCCCGCTCGCCCGGCTTGTGCTTGGTCACCAGCTTGGCAACGTCCGTGTTGGCCTTGATCTCCGTGCCGTCCACGGCCTTGATCACGTCGCCGGCGTGCAGCTTGCCGTCCGCGGGGGCGTCCTTGACGACGGACGCCACGACCGTCTGGGAGCCGACCGGGATGTCCAGCTGCCTGAACGCCGCGACCTTGGCGCTCTCCAGGGACTGGGTGAACTCCTCGGCGTTCTGCTGGTCGGACTGCTCGGCCGTCTGGCCCTCCGGGTAGAGGATCTTGTGGGGCACCACGATGCTGTCGTGCTTGAGCCAGCCGTAGACCGCTTCGAGGAGGTTCATGTGGTACTCGGCGCCGGTGACACGGACGGTGACCATGTTCAGGTTGCCGGAGGTGGGATACGTCTTGTGGCCGGAGATCTGCAGCACCGGCTCGCCCTTGTCCTCACCCAGCGTGTTGGTCGTGGGCCCCGGATACATCTCCGAATACGGGACGGGGATCACCAACCCGGCGCAGATCAGCGCAATCAGCATCACGAGGGAGGCGAGCAGCGTCGCGGTGCGGCGTGGCATGGAACGACAGTACGGGACGCCTCTGACACCCGGTCCCCGGGGCCGTCCGTCCGGGGGCCCGCCGGGCCACGCGGGGGCGGCGGACAACCGGAGCCGTGGCGGCCGCTTGCGGCTGCGTACGCCCGCCACGGCCCCGGCTCATTCCGTCATGCTCATGCCGCGTCGGAACCGGAATGCGCCTTCTCGGGCTTTTCCATCGCTGCCCGGAAGCGCGCGTACCCCGCCAGTTCCGCGACATCCCCGGTCCTGCGGTTGCGTGATGCCCAACTGCTCCACACGACGGCGGCGATGGCGGCGAGAACCGGAATCAGCAACCAGAGGAGCGCTCCCATAGCGGCCTCCCGACCCCTTGTAACAACCGCAACGACGAATAAGCAGATTAACCATCTGCCAGGTCAACGCTTACGCCAGGGGCCGGGTTACGCAACTGGAGCGCACGTAAAGGCTTTACCGGAAACCGCCCGGAACGGGCGCCACCGCCGGAAACCGGCCGTCAGCAGGCACCGACCCATTCCTCGGTGCCGTCCGAAAAGCGCTGGTGCTTCCAGATCGGCACCTCGTGCTTGAGGTCGTCGATCAGCCGCCGGCAGGCCGCGAACGCCTCCGCGCGGTGCGGGCAGGAGACGGCGACGACGACGGCCAGGTCACCGACGGTCAGGTCGCCCACCCGGTGCACCGCGGCCATGGCGCGTACGGGGAAGTCGGCGGCCACCTTCTCGGCGACGCGGCGCAGTTCGGCCTCGGCGCTCGGGTGCGCGGAGTACCCGAGGGTGTCCACGTCCGCGCCGCTGTCGTGGTTGCGGACCGTGCCGACGAACAGGGCCGTCCCGCCGGCCGCCGGGTCGCCGACGGCCGCGAAGACCTCGTCCAGGGAGAGCGGGGTGTCACGGACGGCGAGCAGGCGGATCGGGTCCGCCGCGCTCAGCTCACCGGGGTGGTCATACGTGCCTGGCATGCCTCCATCGTGCCGTACCGGGAGGCGCCGCGTGGCATGGCCGTTCCACCGGTCCCGCGGAAGGCCGTATGGAGGCTTCTACAGGCTGACGGCCGGACGCGGCCGTCGGACCGTACGAAGGCCGCCCGCGACCGTACGGAGGCACCTCGCAGCCGACCACAGAGGCATCCCGGCCGCGACCGGCACCTCAGATACGGCGGCGGGCCTTGCGGGCGCGGCGGACCAGGGCGGCGGTGCCCAGGAGGGCGACGGTCGCGCCCGCCGCACCGGCCGCGGTGGCGTCCTTGCGGCCCAGCCGGCGGCCCGCGACGGTGTGCCGGCCCGCGACCTCCTCCAGCAGCTCGGCCAGCACCTCCTCGTTCGTCCACCGCGGGCGCCAGCCCGCCTCGTGCAGCCGGCTGCCGCTGACGACCCACGGGTGCATCGTGTACGCCAGGTCACCGGCGGGCGACGGTGTGAGGCCGATGCGGTGCAGCCGGGCGGCGGCGCCGAGCGCCACGGAGGACGGCAGCTCCATGCGCCGGATCCCGGACAGCTCCTCGACCTCCTCCTGCTCCAGCCAGCCGTCGCAGCCCACCGCCAGCTCGCCCTCGACCTTCTCCAGCGCGGCGTACATCAGGGCGCTGACCAGGTCCTCCACGTGGCAGAACTGCCAGGCGGGGCGGGACCCCGCGACGACCAGCAGGCGCGGCGACTCGAAGTAGCGGGTCAGCGCGGTGTCCGTACCGCCCACCAGGACGGTGGGACGCAGGACGGTGACGTTCAGGCCGGGGTGCGCGCGGGGCGCGCGGTGCGCCAGGCGCTCGATCTCCAGGAGGTCGCCGACCCCGGTGGCGTCGGCGGTGGCCCGCAGCTCGGCGTCCTCGGCCAGCGGCACGTCGTTGTCCGGGAGCGCGCCGTAGACCATGGCGGAGGTGCACAGCACGACGCGGTGCACGCCGGCGGCCGCGGCGGCCGTGAGGACCGTCTGCGTGCCGCGGACGTTGTACGCCGTACGGGCCGCGGCGTCGGTCTCCAGGTCGAGGTCGACGGCCAGGTGCACGACGACGTCCGCGCCGCGCAGCTTGTCGGCGATGGCCGGGTCCCGGACGTCCAGGACGTGCCAGTGCGCCTCGGCGGCCTCGCCGCGCCGCTCGTCGATGGCCACCACCCGCTTGACCTCGTCGGACTCGGTCAGCGCCTGGGTCAGCAGGGCGCCCACGCCGGAGGCGGCGCCGGTGACCGCGACGACGGGGCGGCGCAGCGGCCTGGCAGGCGCGTCGCCCGCCTGCTCGGCTGCGCTCTCGGTCTCGGCAGCGGCGTTTCGCGCTGCGCGAACGGTCGGATCTGGGGAACTCACCGGGCGTCTCCAGCGGTTGTCTTCAGTACGTGGGCGTGCTGACGCGTACGTACCAGGTGGCGTCCATCCTGCCGCAGGCACCGGGGCGGCGAAGCACCGAGCCCCGATGCGGGCGGGGTGTCTAGGCTGGAAGAGAATGTCGGGCAGCCGCCGCCGGCCCGGGGCCGGCGGCCCTACGAGCCGAGGAAACCCGTGAGTGACACCCCATTTGGATTCGGCCTTCCGCCGGAGGAGCCGGAGGACGGCGACAACGGCAAGAAGAAGGGCGGCCAGGGAGGTAGCCAGGGCCCCGCGAACCCGTTCGGATTCGGCGGCGGGAGCGGCGGCGCGGACAACCCGTTCGCGGCGCTCTTCGGCGGCATGGGCGGTCCTGGCGGCGAGATGAACCCTGGCGACCTCGGTGCCGCCTTCCAGAAGCTGGGCCAGATGCTCTCCTACGAGGGCGGCCCGGTGAACTGGGACATGGCCAAGGACATCGCGCGCCAGACGGTCGCGCAGGGCGCCGAGGACGGCACCAAGGACGCCAGCGTCTCCCCCGGTGAGCGGGCGGCCGTCGAAGAGGCCGTACGCCTGGCCGACCTCTGGCTGGACGGCGTGACGTCGCTGCCCTCGGGAGCGGGCACGGTGCTGTCCTGGAGCCGCGCCGAGTGGGTCGAGGAGACCCTGCCGGTGTGGAAGGACCTGGTGGACCCGGTCGCCGAGCGCGTCGGCGCGGCCATGGGCGACGTCCTGCCCGAGGAGATGCAGGCCATGGCGGGCCCGCTGCTCGGCATGATGCGCTCCATGGGCGGCGCGATGTTCGGTACGCAGATCGGGCAGGCGCTGGGCGTACTGGCCGGCGAGGTCGTCGGCTCGACGGACGTCGGGCTGCCGCTGGGGCCGGCCGGAAAGGCCGCGCTGCTGCCGGGCAACATCGCCAACTTCGGCTCCGGCCTCGGCGTCCCCGAGGAGGAGGTCCGGCTCTACCTGGCCCTGCGCGAGGCCGCCCACCAGCGCCTCTTCGCCCATGTGCCGTGGCTGCGCTCGCATCTGTTCGGCGCGGTCGAGGGCTACGCCCGCGGGATCAAGGTCGACACGACCAAGCTGGAGGACGTGGTCGGCCAGCTCGACCCGCAGCACCCCGAGGAGCTGCAGAACGCCCTTCAGCAGGGCATGTTCCAGCCCGAGGACACCCCGGAGCAGAAGGCGGCGCTGGCCCGCCTGGAGACCGCGCTGGCCCTCGTCGAGGGCTGGGTGGACGCGGTGGTGCACGCCGCCGCCTCCCCGCACCTGCCCTCGGCGGACGCGCTGCGCGAGACGCTGCGGCGGCGCCGGGCGACCGGCGGCCCCGCCGAGCAGACCTTCGCCACCCTGATCGGCCTGGAGCTGCGTCCGCGGCGCCTGCGGGACGCCTCGCGGCTGTGGGCCCTGCTGACGGACGCGCGCGGCCTGGACGGCCGGGACGCCCTGTGGGAGCACCCGGACATGCTTCCGACGGCCGCCGACCTGGACGACCCGGACGGCTTCGTCCACCACGAGCAGCTGGACTTCTCCGAGCTGGACAAGATGCTCGGCGAGGCCGCGAGCGGCGGCACGGCGAAGCCGGACCTGACCAAGGAGACCGGCGAGGACGGCCCCGAGGAGGGCGGCAAGCCCGGGGGCGACGGCGAGAAGTGAGTCTTCACGACGACGCGGCGCGGGTCCTCAAGGAGTGGCCCGCGCCGTCCCCTGAGCAGGACCGGCTGCGGCTGGCCTACCTGGACCACCTGGCCGCCCACCCGGACGGCATGGGCAAGCCGTGCAAGGACGGGCACATCACCGCCAGTGCGCTGGTGATCGACCCGGAGCGCGGGCAGGTGCTGCTGACGCTGCACCGCAAGCTCAAGATGTGGCTCCAGATGGGCGGGCACTGCGAGCCGGAGGACGCCACGCTCGCGGACGCGGCGCTGCGCGAGGCGCGCGAGGAGTCCGGGATCACGTCCGGTCTGACGCTGCTGGGCGGCCCGGTGCGCCTGGACCGGCATCTGACGCCGTGCGCGTGGCATCTGGACGTGCAGTACGCGGCGCTGGCGCCCGAGGGGGCCGAGGCGGCGATCAGCGACGAGTCGCTGGATCTGCGCTGGTTCCCGTACGACGAGGTGGCGGACGTGGCGGACGACTCGGTCGTACGCCTCGTGGAGCGCACGCGCGCGCTGCTGTAGAGCGCGCCGGTCTGCCGCGCGCCCCGGGGTGAGGGGCGCGCGGCAGGCGGGCACACAGGCGCGCGGCCGGTGGGCCTCAGTTGGTGAAGATGTTGCCCTGGTTCTGCCCGTGGGCGCCCTGCTGGCCCATGCCGAACTGGGCGGCCAGGCCGGACCCGATGACGGCGTTCTGCGGCGGCAGCAGCTCGCTGGGCTGGACGAGCGCGTAGCCCTGTCCCAGGAAGCTCAGCTCCCAGCCCTCGCCCGTGTTGCCGCGGCGCCGCCACACGCCCGAGGAGTGCGTCTGCGCCTGCATCTGCACGCGGAGCGAGGCGGACCAGGCGACCACCGCGTCGGCGTCGGCGTTGACGTACTTGTCCGGGGTGACCTGCATCATCAGCGGCTGGCCCGAGGTCATCAGGACGACCTTGCCGCGGCCGGAGATGTTGAGCTGGTACTTGCCGGTGCCGGAGATCCCGTACTGGCTGTCCACCGAGATGACCTCCCAGTGGAGGCCGGAGTCCAGCGCCAGCACGTAGTTGCTGTCCACGGTCAGGCCGTCGTGGTCGACGTCCATGATGTGCACGTACTGGGCGAGGTTGGCCAGGTAGACCGTGCCCTGTCCGGAGACGCGCATCAGGTCCAGGCCCTCGCCCGACATCGCGCGGGCGTGCTGCTGCCCCGGCGTCTGGTAGTTCCCGTCGAACTCCAGCAGCCCTTGATAGGCGACCATGGTGCCCTTACGGGCGAGCAGGTCCTCGTGGCCCTGTAGGGCGACCCGCAGCAACTGCGGGTTCTGGAGGGCGAACCGCTCCTGGGTCTGCGCCTCGGTGTAGGCGAAAAGCGGACTCTGCATGATGGCTTGACGTCCTCCCCCTCAGCCCCGGGCCCGGAGCCGGTCGGTGCTGTCCTCACTGGGCTGTACGACGACGAAGCCCTGGCCGGAGAAGCCGAGCTGGTACGCCTCGCCGCTGCCGCGCCCGATCATCGAGGACGCCTTGAAGCTGCGCTTGCCCTTCATCTTCAGATTGGTCGACCAGGCGACCAGCGCGTCGGGGTCGACGTACGTCTCGTCCTCGCCGCGCCCGCAGTCCACCACGATCGGGGTGCCGCGGGAGGTCAGCGCGACCCAGCCGGTGCCCGAGATGCCGACGTTGAACAGCCCCTGACCGGCGAACTTGGCCATGCCCTTGACCCGCTGCACACCCCACTGGAGGTGCGCGTCGAAGGCCAGGAGGTTGGTGCCGTTGACGGACAGCGCGTCGCCGTCGAGGTTGATGCAGACCACGTCCGCCCCGTAGTCGGCGAGGTAGAGCAGGCCGTCACCGGAGCACTTCATCAGGGGCGCGCCCTCGCCGGTCAGCCACTGGGAGGCCATCTGGCGGACCGCGGGCGGGTTCGGCTCGTACTGGACGAAGCCCTCGTAGGCGACCATCGAGCCGGTGCGGGCGAAGACGTCCTGGCCGCTCTGCATGGCGATCTTGACCATCGCGCTGCCGTGGTTCTCCATACGGGCCACGGGCGCGGCCGGGGCGTAGCCCGGGACTTGCTGTTCGTACATGGCGGGCTCCCTCAGACCTCGTAGGGCTGGACGACGATGAAATTGCCGGGCGCGCCGCGGAACTGGAGGTTCACGGTCTCGCCGGAGTGGCCCGGGTACGCGTGGCGGCGCAGGCTCACCTGGCTGGAGATGATCACCTGGGAGGCGGCCGACCAGGCGACGATGGCGTTGGCGTCCGCGAAGGTCGTCGGGGTGACCGGGAGGACGACCGGGGTGCCCTGGGTCTTGACCACGACCGTGCCGGTGCCCTGGAACTGCATGGTGAACAGCGCGCCGCCCGGGATGCCGTGGCCCTCGATGCGGCGGACCTCGTGCTGGAGCGACTCGTCGAAGGCGAGCACGCTCTCGGACGACACGCAGATCGCGTCGCCCTGGAGCTCGATCGGGTGCACATGGGCGCTGTTGTCCGCGAAGAACACCTGGCCCTGGCCCGTGCAGCGCATCAGCTGCATCTCCTGGCCGGTGGCGTTGCCCACGATGCGGCCCCGTATGCCGGCGCCCTTGTAGCTGAAGTCGACCTTGCCCTGGTAGAGGACCATGCTGCCCTGGCGGGCGAGCACGGGCTGCCCGTCGATGCCGAGGTCGGCGCGGATCAGCTTCTCGTTCTGCGGGGTCCACCGCCGGCCGGTCGGCGCCTCGCGGTACTTGTCCAGGACGACACCGAGGCCTGGTCCCTGGGCGGACGGCTGTCCGTACGGTGACGGCTGGCCCTGGGGAGCGCCGTACGGGGCCGGAGCCTGCTGGCCGGGGAACTGGCCGCCCGGCTGGCCGTACGGGGCCTGAGGCGGCGCCTGGGGCGGTGCCTGCGGGGCTGCCTGGGGCGGCTGGCCATACGGAGCGGGCGGTGCCTGCTGGTACGGGTCCTGGCCGAACGGCGGCTGCTGGCCGGGCGGTGCCATCGGGGCCGCGATGGTCGGGGCGCTGTGCACCGGCGGGGCCGGGGGCTGCGCCTGCGGCGGAACCTGCGGCTCCGGCTGGGGCGGCGCCGGGGGCTGCGGCGCTCCGTAGGGCTGCCGGTCCTGCGGGGCGCCCTGGGGCGTGCTCGGGGGCGCGCCGAAGGCCGGGGCGGGCGGCTGCGGTGCGGCAGGCGCCGGGGCGGGCTGCCCCTGCGCCGTCGGGACCGCGAAGCCCGGCGCGGGCTCGGAGGCGGCGGGCGGCGCGAAGCCCGGCACGCCGCCCTGCGGCGCGGGCTCGGGCGCGGGCTCCTCCTCGGCGACCTCGCCGCCGAAGTTCTTCAGCAGCGCTTCCAGACCGCCGTCGAAGCCCTGCCCGACCGCGGCGAAGCGCCACTCGCCCTTCAGGTAGAAGTCGCCGAGCATGACGGCGCGCTCGGTGGTGAACTCGCCGCCGTTGAACGCGTAACGGGCGACCTCCTCACCGCCGGCGACGATGCGCAGATAGCCGGGCCCGACCTGGGACATCTGGCCCGCGCCGTCCAGGGTGGCGGTGAAGGAGAGCTTCTGGATGTGCTGCGGGATCCGGTCGAGCGTGACCCGGAAGGACTCGGTGTCGCCCGCCTGGGGGCCGAGCTGCTGGATCGCGCCCTCGGGCGACGCGGGCTGGTTGAAGAAGACGAAGTACCGGTCGTCGGAGAGCCGCTCGTCCGCGTCGAGTCCGAAGCAGCTGATGTCGAAGGTCAGGCCGGAACCCGCGATCTGCACACCCACGTACAGATCCGTCCCGGCCGTCAGATCACTGATCCTGGCCTTGTGGCCCCGCTGGAATTCCCTGGCCATACGTAACGACCGTCCCCCGCTCCCGCTCCGCGCTCTGATTGACGTCGCGCCAGGCTAACCGCTGCCGCTGACGGCGGGCGATGCCGGGGCACGGCACGAATCGTGCGGAACCGGCCCTATTCCGTACGGGCGGCGGGCAGATGCGGCAGCCGCTGCGCCGCGACCACGCCTTCGAGATAGCCGCGCGCCCGCTCCGTGCGTGGGTATGACTCCAGGAGCTGCCAGAAACGCTGCCCGTGACCGGGGACGAGAAGATGCGCCAGCTCATGGAGGAGCACATAGTCGATGACGTACTCGGGCATGCCCTGGAGCCGGTGCGAGAGGCGGATGCTGCCCTCGGCGGGCGTGCAGGAACCCCAGCGGGTGTTCTGGTTGGTCACCCAGCGCACCGTGTCGGGCCGGGCGCGGCCGTCCAGGTACTGGAGCGACAGGCGCTCCGCGCGCTCGGCCAGCTCGCCGTCGCCGAGCACCCGCTTGCTCTCCTGCGCGGCCAGCTTGTCCAGCATCACCGTCACCCAGCGCCGTTCCTCCGCCTCGGACATCCGGGCCGGGATCAGCACGATGGTGCGGTCGCCCTCGCGGTAGGCGGAGACCGTACGGCGGCGCCGCGAGCTTCTGCGCACCTCGACCGCGCTCGTCGCGGAGCCGCCGGTCGCGGGGCGCGCGGCGGTCCTGCGTTGGGGGTCTGCGGCTCGGCGCAAAGGGTCGGCGGGCACGCCCCGACGTTACCCGCTGCCCGCGCGGGAAGTCCCGCCTCCCGGTTCTGCCGTGCGGCCGAAACACCCAGAGGTGGTCATGGCTTGTACGACTATTGCCCGCCGGCTGTGGACAACTTCCGATGCCCGTCCGGCGGCCGGGGCATGCTGACGGTGCTGGACGAGATCCGATCGACGGGGGACGGATTCATGCATCCGATGTTGAAGCCCGCGCTGCGGCGCGGCTGGCGGGACCGGGAGACGGTGCGGTTCGGGGTGACCCCGGCGCACGCGGTGGAACTGGGGCCTGTGGACACCGCGACGGGCAGCTTTCTGGCCTTGATCGACGGCACGCGCAGCCTCGGTCAGCTGGCGGAAGCGGCCGAGTCGCTGGGGCTGTCCGCCGAGCGTGCGCGGCGGACGGTGGAGCGGCTGGGGCGGGCGGGGCTGTTGGACACGCCGTCGGCGGGCGGTCCGGCGGCCGAGGCGGTGCGGTCGGACGCCGCGGCCTTCGGGCGGCTGCGGGCGGATCTCGCGTCGCTGTCGGTGCGGCATCCCGAGGCCGCGGGCGGACTGGAGCGCATGGGAGCGCGCCGCGCCGTACGAGCGCGGGTGCGCGGCGCGGGGCGGGTGGGGGCCTCGGTCGCGGCGCTGCTCTCGGCGGCGGGCATCGGGCGGGTGGAGGTGCAGGACGGCGGGAAGGTCGAGCCGTGGGACGCGCTGCCGGGCGGCGTGCGAGCGGAGCACATCGGCATACGGCGCGACACCGCCGCGCGCAGCGTGGTGCACCGTGCCTCGCCCTGGTCGCGCGGGAACCGCGCCGGCGAGACGCCCTCGGAAGCGGGCGAGCCGGGTCTCGCGCTCGTCGTGATCACACCGCGCGACGGCCTCGCCGCCTATGCTCCCGACCCGGTCCTGGTCGAGCCCTTCCTGTCCGCGGGCATCCCGCACCTGTTCGCCGGAGTGATCGAAGGCACGGGTGTGGTGGGCCCGCTGGTCCTGCCGGGCGGCTCCTCCTGCGCGGGCTGCCTGGAGCTGCGGCGTACGGACGCGGAACCCGCCTGGCCGCGGCTGCTCGCCCAGTGGCGCTCGGGGCGCGGGGCGCCGGCCGTGCCGGCGTGCGACGCTGCGCTGGCGACGACGGTGGCGGGGCTGGCGGCCGTACAGGCGCTGGCGTTCCTGGACGGCCAGTTGCCACCCTGCACCGGGGCCCGGATGGAGATCGCGCTGCCGTGCGCGGACTGGCGGACGACCCGGATCGCGCCGCATCCGGAGTGCGGCTGCGGTGCGGCGGGACCGGCCGGCGCCACGGGTGCCTCGGAACCGCGTCGGCGACACGTAACAATGGCGGAGTAACCCCGGTTGGGGACAGTGTGAGTTGGAGGGGCGAATGTCAGATCTTCCCCGCAAGGCGGTCACCCGCACCGCCAAGCTGGCCGCGCTGCCACTGGGATTCGCCGGCCGTGCCACCTGGGGGCTGGGCAAGCGGATCGGGGGCAGGTCGGCGGACCTCGTCGGCCGTGAGCTCCAGCAGCGGACCGCCGAACAGCTCTTCCGGGTGCTCGGCGAGCTGAAGGGCGGCGCCATGAAGTTCGGGCAGGCGCTGTCCGTCTTCGAGTCGGCGCTGCCGGAGGAGATCGCCGGCCCGTACCGCGCCGCGCTCACCAAACTCCAGGAAGCCGCGCCGCCGATGCCCACGGACACGGTGCACAAGGTGCTGGCGGAGCGGCTCGGCGAGGACTGGCGCGAGCTGTTCACGGAGTTCGACGACAAGCCGTCGGCCGCCGCCTCGATCGGGCAGGTGCACCGCGCGGTCTGGCACGACGGCCGCGAGGTGGCCGTCAAGGTCCAGTATCCGGGGGCGGGCGCGGCCCTGCTCTCCGATCTGTCCCAACTCGGCCGGTTCGCCCGGCTGCTCGGTCCGCTGATCCCCGGCATGGACATCAAGCCGCTGATCTCCGAGCTGCGCGACCGGGTCTCCGAGGAGCTGGACTACGCCCTGGAGGCCGAGGCCCAGCAGGCGCACGCCGAGGAGTTCGCCGACGATCCGGACGTCCTGGTGCCCGCGGTGATCCACCAGGGCGACCAGGTGCTGGTGACCGAGTGGATGGACGGCGTCCCCCTGTCGGAGGTCATCGCCGACGGCACCGAGGAGGAGCGCGACCGGGCCGGGCAGCTCCTGGCCCGCTTCCTCTTCTCGGGCACCGCGCGTACGGGCCTGCTGCACGCCGACCCACACCCGGGGAACTTCCGCCTGCTGACCGGTGACGCCCCCGAAGGGCCGCCGGAGAAGTGGCGGCTGGGCGTGCTGGACTTCGGCACGGTCGACCGCCTGCCGGACGGCCTGCCGTCCACGATCGGCACCTCACTGCGGATGACGCTCGACGGCGAGGCCGAGGCGGTCTACGAGCTGCTGTGCGAGGAGGGCTTCGTCAAGGAGTCCATCGAGCTGGACCCCGATGCGGTGCTGGACTATCTGCTCCCGATCATCGAACCGGCCCAGGCGGACGCCTTCACCTTCACCCGCTCCTGGATGCGCACCCAGGCCGCGCGCATCGCCGATCCCCGCTCCCCCGCCTACCAGCTCGGCCGCCAGCTCAATCTGCCCCCGTCCTACCTCCTCATACACCGCGTGACGCTGAGCACGATCGGTGTCCTGTGCCAGCTCGGCGCCACCGTCCGACTGCGCGACGAGCTGGAGTCCTGGCTCCCGGGCTTCACCCCGGCCGACACCGCGCCGTCCGTACCGGAACAGCCCCGGTCCACGGCGGAGGAGACCACGGCCTGACGCGACCGTGCCGCCCCTCCGCACCGCGCGGCGAGCCGCTCATCTCGCGGCGACCGGGTCCAGGTGGGACTCGATGGTGCGGAGGCAGGCGCGGGTGCAGGTGTCGCAGAGGTGCTGGCGGGTGCCGTTGACGATGGTGCAGGTCCAGGTCGGCGCGGCGCCCTCGGCCACGGCACCGCACCGGACGCACACCGTGTCACCGGTCGCCAACTCCGCCTGTTCATACGTCTTCTGGTTCATCAGCCGACAATATCCCCGGCACCGCCGGTAAAGGGGGCACAACGCCCTCAGGGGCCGCCCAGTTGGACAGCCCCTGAGGTGCGTGTTATCGCGGTGGCCGCGTGATGCGGTGGTGACACCGCCGGGCGGCCCGGCACGGTACGCGCGCCGGGCCGCCGGTGGCTCACTGCATCACGGCCATGGCCAAGGCGCGCCGGGCGCGCAGCGACGCCCGCTCGGCACGGCGCTGCATGCGCCGGGCCGCGGCGAGGCGCTGGGCCCTGCGTTCGGACTCGGCCTCCTGCAAGCGCTCTTGCATTTGCGCACGAGCCAGGGCTTCTGGGATGAGTTGCATTTCGAGGGTCCTGTTCTGGCGCGACTCGATCGCGCCGGAGTTCGCGGGTGCGGTGGTGTCGGTGAGGGTGGGGTTCATCGGGTCCTGCTTCTGGGGGTCCCGCTGGGCGGGACGGTCGATCGTTCCGGTGCCGCTGGTGTACGCGCCGCTGAGGTTCATGCCGCGACCGGGTTCTTGCGCGGACGGCCACGCGGACGCTTGCGGGGCACCACGACGCCCTGGACGAAGAGTTCGCCGCCCCAGACGCCCCACGGCTCACGACGGTCCTTGGCGCCGGCGAGACACGCCTCGCGCACCGGACAGGTCTGGCACAGGGACTTGGCGTACTCCACGTCGGCCGGGGTCTCGGCGAAGAAGACCTCCGGGTCGTAGGTACGGCACGGCACGGCGGCGCCGAGGCGGTCGATCTCGTCGTCGAGCTCGGTGAGGGGCAGCAAAGGGTTCTCCTGGGAGTCGGGCGGAGGGATCAGGTCGGTGGCGACGGACGGGGTGTGCGTCTGGAGTTGCACGGTGGTGTGTTCCTCGTCTGTTCGGCCCGGCTGGTGGCCGGGCGCTTGGGTAAAACAAAAGGGCCGCGGATCCCGGTGTGGGTTCCGCGGCCCTGGAAGGTGCCGACCTGATCATGCCGATCAGGCTGGATCTCTCCAGGGTTCGTGCCCGCGGTGGGCCCACGTGTCCTGCTGCGTCTGGTACTGCTTCCGGGATTCGGCACCGTTGGTCGCCGCGCCGGCAAAGGCATGCGCGTTCGCTGCCGGTGCCGCTGCCACTACTGCGGGTGCCTGGGTCGGTCGCTCGTCACGCTTCGCCTCCGGCAGGATCGCCAGGGAAGCGGCACGGGAGACCTCGAGACCGGACAGCCGGCCGGAGCCGGACAGACCGGTGCCCTGCAGCGAGGCGCCAAGGGTGCAGGCGGCGACGACCGAACGATCGGTCATTTTCTGGTTCGTCATGAAGCTGATCACTGGTCTCGCCTCCTCTCGGCGTCTCGGGGGACCGGAGAACCCGGTCCGAGCTTGTTCAGTACAACACGAATCCAGCGGATCCCGAAAGGCCCGTTGTCCTCGTGCCTGTGAAGGCTATGGGGATGCGCTCCGCGCGCGCAAACTATTTTTCTGACGACTTTCCGGAGCTTCTTGCACCGCCCTCCGGAAGATCGTCCGGCGAGGGCCCGTCCACCGCCGGAACCAGCTCCTCACCCGCGCACAGTGCGAGGACGTCGGCTCCGAACCTGCCGAGCTTGCGTCCCCCCACACCAGGGATGACCGCGAGCTCCCCTTCGGTTCCCGGTACGGCCTCGGCGATCGCCATCAGGGTCTTGTCCGTGAAGACGCAGTACGCGGGCTGGCCCAGCTGCCGCGCCTGCCCGGCCCGCCAGTCGCGCAGCCGCTCGTACAGCGCCTCGTCGAGCTCGCTGGGGCAGTCGTCGCAGCGCATGAGCTTCATCTCGCCCGCGTCGGTCAGCGTCTTGCCGCAGACCCGGCAGCGGGCCGGGGAACGGTCGCGGCGCCTGCTCACGCCCCGGACGCTGCCGCCGCCCCGCTCGATGCCGCCCGCGACGGCTGCCGCCGTACGGCGTCCGGCGGCGCCCGAGCCGGGCCGCAGGCCGTCCAGGAAGCGGCTGGGGCGGCGGACCGCGCGGCCACCGGGAGAGCGGGACAGGGACCACGACAGGCCCAGGTGGTGCCGGGCCCGGGTCACGCCGACGTACAGCAGGCGGCGCTCTTCCTCCACCTGCTCGTCGGTCTTGGCGTAGGTGATCGGCATCATGCCCTCGGTCAGGCCGACCAGGAAGACGGCGTCCCACTCCAGGCCCTTGGCCGCGTGGAACGAGGCGAGCGTCACACCGTCGACCGTCGGCGCGTGCTGGGCGTTGGCCCGCTCGTCCAGCTCGGCGACCAGGTCGGCGAGGGTGGCCGCCGGCCGGGCCGCGGCGAACTCCTCGGCGAGGCGGACCAGGGCGGCCAGCGACTCCCAGCGGTCCCGTACGGCGCCGGAGCCGGCCGGTGGCGTGCTCGTCCAGCCCATGTCGCTGAGCACCGCCCGCACCTCGGACGGGAGGTCCATGGCGTCGTCGAGGAGCGCGTCGTTGGCGCCGAAGCGGGCGGCGCCGCGCAGCTTGACGCCTGCCTCGCGCACCTCGGGCCGCTCGAAGAAGCGCTCGGCACCGCGCAGCTGGTACGGCACGCCGAGGTCGGCGAGGGCCTGCTCGTAGACCTCGGACTGGGCGTTGATGCGGAAGAGAACCGCTATCTCACTCGCCGGGACGCCGGAGGCGATCAGGTCGCGGATGCGGCGGGCGGTTCCCTCGGCCTCGGCGGGCTCGTCCCCGTACTCGACGTACGTCGGCTCGGGGCCCGGGGCCCGCTGCGAGATCAGCTCCAGGCGGTGTTCGGCGGCGCGGCCGCGCGCCTGCGACAGGAGGCCGTTGGCGAGGTGCACGACCTGGGGGGTGGAGCGGTAGTCGCGGACCAGCTTGACGACCGTCGCGTTCGGATGGCGGGTGCGGAAGTTCAGCAGGTGGTCGGGGGTGGCGCCGGTGAAGCTGTAGATCGTCTGGCTGGCGTCGCCGACGACGCAGAGGTTGTCCCGGTCGCCGAGCCACAGGTCGAGCAGCCGCTGCTGGAGCGGGCTGACGTCCTGGTACTCGTCCACGACGAAGTGCTGGTACTGGGCACGGACCTGCTCGGCGATGTCGTGCCGGTCCTGGAGGACGCCGACGGTCAGCAGCAGGACGTCCTCGAAGTCGATGGTCCCCCGGTCGCGCTTGAGCTGCTCGTACGTCCCGTAGATCTGCCCGATCTCGGCCGGGTCGCGGGGGGCCTCGCGGCCCGCCTTGTGGACGGCGGCCGGGTAATCGGCGGGCACGGTCTGGGTGACCTTGGACCACTCGATCTCGCTGGTGACGTCGCGCAGCTCGTTGCGGTCCAGGCGGATGCGGCAGCGGGCGGCGGCCTCGGCGACCAGCTGGACCTTGCGCTCCACGAGCCGGGGCAGCTCGCCGCCGACCGCCTTGGGCCAGAAGTACTGGAGCTGGCGCAGGGCGGCGGAGTGGAACGTACGGGCCTGGACGCCGCCCGCGCCGAGCTGGCGCAGCCGCCCGCGCATCTCCCCCGCCGCGCGGGCGGTGAACGTGACGGCGAGCACCGTGCCGGGCTGCAGGATGCCCGCACGGACGCCGTACGCGATCCGGTGGGTGATCGCGCGGGTCTTGCCCGTCCCGGCGCCCGCCAGGACGCACACGGGGCCGTGCAGGGCCGTGGCGACCTCGCGCTGCTCGGGGTCGAGGCCGTCGAGCACCGCGTCGGCACCCTCGGGCGTGGCCGGGAACTGGGTCGCGGCCGCCTGCGGGAAGAGAGTGGAGTCCGATGCTGCTGTCACACCGCAATGCTGCCAGGTCGGCGGGGACAGCCGGGAAAGTTGTCCACAGCCGCCGCTGCGTGGTCATACGCATACGCGCGTCTACGGATGCGCAGCCGTACGCGTGCCGATACGGAACCGTACGCGTGCGGAAGCGGTCCGGTACGGACGGGAATGGTCCCGGTCGGGCGGACGTTCCCCTACTGCAAACACGCCGAGCTTGAAGGAGCGCGAGGACCCATGGCGGGCACTGTGACGATGTACAGCACCACCTGGTGCGGCTACTGCCGCCGGCTGAAGAGCCAGATGGACCGCGAGGGAATCGCGTACACCGAGATCAACATCGAGCAGGACCCCGAGTCCGCCGCCTTCGTCGAAAAGGCCAACGGCGGCAACCAGACCGTCCCCACGGTCCTCTTCCCCGACGGCTCCACTCTGACGAACCCGTCCCTGGCCCAGGTCAAGCAGGCCCTGGGGGCCTGATCCCCGGGGCTCGGGCCGAGCCTCCGGTTACGCGGGCGGCCCCCGGATACACGGGCGAAGCCCCTGGCCACACGGACGGACCCCCCGGTCGTGGCGGCCGGGGGTTTCGTCGTGCCCGGACCGGCTTCCGCGTCAGGCCCTGACCTCCTCCATGAGCATCCGCAGCGTGAGCGAGTGCTTCGCGGGCGGCAGCCGGTCCAGGGCCGCCTCGGCGTAGGCCGTGCCCCCGGCGCGGTCGCCGGACCGGGCCAGCATCAGTCCCCGGTGCATCTCCAGGTGCGTCGCGAACCTCGGCAGGCTCGCCGGAAGCTCGCTGCGCGCCTGCTCCTGGGCCTCGACCGCCTTTTTCTCGTCCCCCACCCTGGCGAGCAGCAGGGACAGGAAGACGTTCATCCGCCACCAGGGGACCGCGTAGTCGGACGTCTGCTCGTGGCTACCGACACGGTCGAAGAGGCGACGGCCTTGGTCGGCGAGGTATTCGGCAGTCGCTCTGTCGCCACGGACAGCCGCCGCGTGGGCTTTCCCCATCACGGCGTTCACGAGCCCGAGAGACGGCTTGTCGGAGATGGCCATGGCCTGGTCCGCCAGTATGTCGGCGACGCCCAGGGAAGCGCCCTCGTACCCGAGGGCGATCGCGGCCCGACCGCGCACCCATACGCGGGCTCGTTCGTCACCTGACCGGTCGGCGGCCCTGGCGGCCATGCCGTACCACGAGACGGCCCTGGAGCCGTCCGAGCCGGGGAACGTCTTGGCGTACAAGGTCATGAGCCGCGCGGCCACCGACCACAGTCGGGGGTCGTCGAGCTGTTGTTGCACGACGACGAGTTCGCCGGCCACGCGGCGCTGGATGTCCGCGGCCCCCATCGACATGTAATCGGTGCCGTACGTGGCCAGTGTGGCTTCCCAGTGTTCCGCCGTCGGGCCGCCCCGCAGGCGCGCGGCGAACCCCGCGCTGAGCAGATCCGAAGCCACCACGGGAGCTATCGCGGTGGCGGCCACGTCACTGATGAAGGTACGCCGGTCCACTTCGCCCTCAAGGGTGGCCAGAGGAACGTCCAGGACGGCTGACAGGTGTCGGAGGTGATAGGCCCCCGGCGCGACCTTGGAACACTCCCAGCGGCTCACATACTCCCGGGTCAGCCCCGTACCGAACGCCTTGTTGATCTCCGACACCAAGCGTCCCTGGCTCCAGCCGCGGGCCTTGCGCAGATTTCTGACCAGATCCCCGATGGGCATGGGGCCATGATGCTCCTGCGCACCCGCTCCGGGAGAACAAAAGGGCAGGGCTCCGGAGCTTGCCCCTACGGATGCCACTGGGCGGGAGCCCCGTACGGACCGATCGTGTCGGCATGACAGAAAATCCGACGGACGGGTGCGAAGAGTGCGAGCTGCTGAAGGCCCTTGAAGCCGAAGGACGAAAAAGCCGGGACCAGTCGATGGAGGTGGACGCCCGGGTGCGGTATCGGCGGCATATGCGGGAGGCGCACCGGCGGGAGGTTCCGTTGCCGTCGTGAGGGGCGGGGACGCGGTTCCGCCGTGTCCGTTTCCCTGTGCGCTCTGTGTAGCCAAGGGCAGGCAGTAGGGAGGCAGCCGTCCGGCGGGGGAAACGGCCGGGGCCCGGCCAGGCCCCGGTCCCGTCGTCGTTACGGCTTCGGCAGCGGCTTTCCGTACCACATCTCGATCAGGCGGGCGGCGATGGAGATGCCGTACGGAGGGAGGACCTCGCCGGATTCGAAGGCGGCCTTCAGGTCTTCGCGGGAGAACCAGCGGGCCTCTTCGATCTCCTCGCCGTCGACCTGGATCTCGGAAGACGTGGCGCGGGCCATGAAGCCGAGCATCAGGCTGGAGGGGAACGGCCAGGGCTGGCTGGCGACGTATTCGACGTCGCCGACGACCACGCCCGCCTCTTCGTGGACCTCGCGGGCCACCGACTGCTCGATGGATTCGCCGGGCTCCACGAAGCCCGCCAGGGTGGAGAAGCGGCCTTCGGGCCAGTGGACCTGGCGGCCGAGCAGGGCGCGGTCCTCCTCGTCCGTGACGAGCATGATCACGGCGGGGTCGGTGCGCGGGTAGTGCTCGGCGCCGCAGGCGGGGCAGCGGCGGATGTGGCCCGCCGCGGCGATCACGGTGCGTTCGCCGCAGCGCGAGCAGAAGCGGTGCAGGCGCTGCCAGTTCTCCAGGGCGACGGCGTGGACGAGCAGGCCGGCGTCGCGCGGCGAGAGCAGCAGGCCCGCCTCGCGGAGGCCGGCGGGGCGCGCGGACTGGTCCATGCGGCCCGGCAGCGCGTCCTTCTGGAGCGCGAAGTAGCGCACGCCGTCCTCGTCGGTACCGAGGAAGTAGCGGTGGGTCTCGGTGAGCGGCGCCTCGAAGGAGGGCGTCATGACCAGTTCCGTACGCCCGTCCGGGGTGTCGTCGACGAGTGCCTGGCCGCCGGAGACCACGAAGACGCGCGTCGTCGGGTGGCTCCAGGCCGCCGCGAGCCATGCCTCGTCGAGGCGGTGGTGGGCGGCGCGGTCGATGCCGCTCGGCGCGCTGAAGGTGATCGGCCGGTCGGCGCTGTGGTCGGTCCAGGTGGTCACTGCGGTTTCCAACTCCCCCTATGGCGTGGGTGATTGCGGTGGTGGCCGTGCTTGCCGGGCGTGGCGGTCTTGCCGGGCGTGCCGTGCTCGCCCCGTACGGGCGCCGGGCGGGCGGCGGTACGGTCCGTGCGCATGGCGGTACGGCCGTACGGGCGGTCGTGGAAGCCGTACGGGCAGCCGTACAGCCGACGCGGCGGTACGGGCACGCCCCCGCACACACCCGCCGGCCCGGTCACGCGTCGCGCCGTCCGGGTCACGGGCACGGGCGCCGTCGCGGCGCGGTCACCGGTCAAGCCACGCGCCAGTTCTCCGCCAGGTCGCCCCACAGGTGCGCGGCGGTTTCGACGCCCTTCATCAGCAGGTCCAGTTCGACCTTCTCGTTCGGGGCGTGCCAGCCGTCCGAGGGGATGGATATGCCGAGGAAGAGGACCGGGACGCCGAGGACGTCCTGGAGGTCGGCGGCGGGACCCGAGCCGCCCTCGCGGGTGAAGCGGATCTTCTGGTTGAAGGCGCGGCCCATGGCCCGTACGACGGACTGGAGGGCGGGGTGGTCGAGCGGGGTCAGGCAGGGGCGGGTGGCACCCCAGAAGGTGATCTCGTGGCGGATGCCGTCGGGGAGGCGGGCGGCGACCCAGTCCCGTACGGACTGCTGGACGGCCGCCGCGTCCTGGCCCGCCACCAGGCGGAAGGACAGCTTCAGCTGCGCGGCGGACGGCACGATGGTCTTGCCGCCGGGGCCCTGATAGCCGCCGCCGATGCCGTTGACCTCGGCCGTCGGGCGGGCCCAGATGCGCTCCAGGGTGCTGTGCCCGGCCTCGCCGAGCGCGGCGTGGGAGTGGGCCGTGCGCAGCCAGCCGGCCTCGTCGAAGGGCAGCTCGGCGAAGAGCTCGCGCTCGCGGTCGGTCAGCTCCACGACGCCGTCGTAGAAGCCGGGGATCGCCACCCGGCGGTCCTCGTCGTGCAGGGCGGCGGCCAGGCGGGCGGCCTCGGTGGCGGGGTTGGGCACCGCGCCGCCGAAGGAGCCGGAGTGGATGTCCTGGTCGGGGCCGTACAGGTCGATCTGGCAGTCGGTGAGGCCGCGCATGCCCGTGCAGACGGTGGGGGTGTCCTTGGACCACATGCCGGTGTCGGAGACGATCACCGCGTCGCAGGCCAGGCGGTCGGCGTGCTTGGTGATCAGGGCCGGGAAGTTCGGGGAGCCGGACTCCTCCTCGCCCTCGATGAGGAGCTTGAGGTTGACGGCGGGCGCGGTGCGGCCGGTCGCGGCCAGGTGGGCGCGCACGCCGAGGGTGTGGAAGAACACCTGGCCCTTGTCGTCGGCGGCGCCGCGGGCGTACAGCTTGCCGTCGACGGTCTGCGGCTCGAACGGGTCGGTGTGCCAGCCGTCCTCGCGGGCGGCGGGCTGCACGTCGTGGTGGCCGTACACGAGGACGGTGGGGGCCGTCGGGTCCCCGGAGGGCCACTCGGCGAAGACCGCGGGAGCACCGTCCGTCTCCCAGATCTCGGCGGTCGGGAAGCCGGTCGCGGTGAGCCGGCCGGCCAGCCACTCGGCGCTGCGGCGCACGTCGCCGGCGCGCTCCGGGTCCGCGGACACGGAGGGGATGCGCAGCCAGGCGGCGAGATCGTCGAGGAATTCTTCGCGGTGGACGTTGATGTACGCGCGGACGGCGCTGTCCGAGGTGGTGCTCATGTGTCCGAGCCTATCCGGCGCGCGGGCGTGCTCCGCCGCCGGTCTCGTCGATCTTGTCACCTCCGGCCTCCTCCCCCTCCGTCCTCCTCGCCGGCGGCCCGGTCGTGCTCGCCGAGCAGGATGCGCTCCAGCCCGGCCCGGTCGGGCAGCCGCTGCGGACGGACGGTCTCGCCGCTGCGTACGTACAGGAACGCGGCGTCCACGGCGGACAGGGGCAGGCCGTGCTGCTCGGCCCAGGCCACCCGGTAGAGGGCCAGTTGCAGCGGGTCGGCGGTCTGTGCGTGGTGGGTCTTCCAGTCGATGATTTCGTACCGGTCGCCCTCCGGGCCGCGGGTGCGGTAGACGGCGTCGATACGGCCGCGCACCACCCGACCCGCGAGAGTGAGCTGTACGGGGACCTCGATGCGGTACGGGGTGCGCCGGGCGTACGGGGTGCGGGCGAACGCCTCCTTGAGGGCTTCGAGGTCGGCCTCGTCGGCGATCGGCTCCGCCTCCCCGGCGGCGTCCTGGGCGCGCGCCTCATGGCCGTACGCACCGCCCGGCAGCTCGTCCGGTCCGAGCACGGGCAGCGTCAGCTCCTCGAAGCGGGACTCGACCCAGGCGTGGAAGCGCGTACCGCGACGGGCGGCGGGGCGGGGCGGGTGCGGCATGGGCCGCGCCAGTTCCCGGGTGAAGCCGTCCGGATCGGCGGCCAGCCACAGGAGCTGCGAGGCGCTGAGCGAGGACGGCAGGGGCACGTCCCGGACGGTCGCACGGGCCCGGCGCAGCTCGTCGGCGAGCGCGTCGAGATCGCGGTCCCAGGAGGCGACGGTGCGGTGCTCCTCGGGGAGGAGGGCGGGTGTTTCAGGGCCGCGGTCCGGGGCCGCCCCGGGGCCGGGGACCGGCTCGGAGGCGTGCTGCGGCGGTGCTTCCGGGGCGGGGGCCTGGGCCGGTACATGGGCGCGCTTACGCGCGGGGCGCTCGGCGCTCCAGGCGTCCCAGTCGGCGAGGTCGTGCGCGGCCCCGGGCCCGTGGTCGTCCTCGACGGCATACGCGTCGGCTTCGCCGTAACCGTGGGCGCCGATGTCGCCGTACGGATCGTCCTCGGGCGGAGGCCACTCCGGGCTGCGGGCGGGCGGGGCCTGACCGGGCACCGTGGCATCCCCCGCCGCCGGATGCGGAGCATCGTGCGCGGCGGCCTCCTCCGCCCCGTCGGCCGCGGTCGCGTGCGGCGGCGCGCTGTCCGCGGCTGCCGTCATCCCGTCCAGATACGCGCGTACGGTCGCGGCAGCCGCGCGGCGGCGCTCCGTCGCCACGGCGTCGAGCGGCAGCGGCCACTCCAGCTCGGCTTCGGCCTCCTTGAGCGACGGGTTTTCCGCGCCTTCCTCGGGGGGCTCTGCCCACTCCTCGATCTCGCCGTGGCCCGCCTCGCAGTGCGCCCGCAGCGCCTCCAGGAAGGCGGACGGGCCGCGCGGCCGCTTCTGGTCGGGGCCCCACCAGTGGCCGGAGCCGAGCAGCAGGGAGCGCGGGCGGGTGAAGGTCACGTATCCGAGGCGCAGTTCCTCGACCGACTGGTGCTCCTTCATCGCCTCCTTGAAGGACTTCACGCCGCGGCTGCTCCAGTCGTCCACGTCCGGCAGCGTCGCGGCGTCGCCACGGAGGGCGTGCGGGAGGACCTTGGGCTGGGTGAGCCAGGAGTCGCGGGGCTGCTCGCTGGGGAACTGCTTGCCGACCAGGCCGGGGACGGCGACCACGTCCCATTCCAGGCCCTTGGACTTGTGGGCGGTGAGCACCTTGACCGTGTTCTCGCCGCCCGGCAGGGAGCTGTCCAGACCCTTTTCGTGCTGGACGGCCGTGCGCAGGAAGCCCAGGAAGGCCGGCAGCGTCGCGTCGCCGTCCAGGGCGGCGCCGCCCTGCTTGGCGGCGAACCCGGCCGCGATGTCCAGGAACGTGCTCAGGGTCTCCCGGCGGCGGGCCGCCAGCGCGCGCGGGGACGCGGACAGCTCGACCTCCAGGCCGGTGACGGTCAGCACCCGGTGCAGTACGTCCATCAGCGGGTCCCCCAGCGAGCGCCGCAGCTCGCGCAGTTCGCGCGCCAGGTAGGCGAAGCGGACGCGGGCCTCGGGGGAGAACGGCAGGCCGTCGTCGTGGCCGTCCGACTCCAGGAACGTGTCGAGCGCGTCGGCGAGCGAGATCGTCTCGGCCGGGTCCACGCCCTCCACGGCCTCGGCCAGGCGGCGTTCGGGGTCCCCGGACTGGCCGTCCCGGTGGACGAGCAGCCGCGCGCGGCGGCCCAGGAGGGCCAGGTCGCGGGGGCCGATCCGCCAGCGCGGGCCGATCAGGAGCCGTACCAGGGCGGCGCTGGCCGTGGGGTCCTGGAGGACCTCGCACACCGCCACCAGGTCGGCGATCTCCGGCAGGTGCAGCAGTCCGGACAGGCCCACGACCTCCACCGGGATCTCCCGCGCGACCAGCTCGCCCTGGATACGGGCGAAGTCGCCGGCCGTACGGCACAGGACGGCGATCTCGCCGGGCGGGGTGCCCGTGCCGACCAGGTGGGCGATGCGGTCGGCGAGCCAGGTCATCTCCTCCGCGTGGGTGGGCAGCAACGCGCAGCGCACCACGCCGTCGCGCTCCGCGCCCGGCGCCGGGCGCAGCGCCTCGACGCCTTCGTGCATGCCGCGCAGCGGCTCGGCGAGGCCGTTGGCCAGGTCGAGGAGGCGGCCGCCGCTGCGGCGGTTCTGGCTGAGGGCGGCGCGGCGGGCCGGGGTGCCGTCCTCGAAGGGGAAGTGGGCGGGGAAGTCGTCCAGGTTGGCGACGGAGGCGCCGCGCCATCCGTAGATGGCCTGGCAGGGATCGCCGACGGCGGTCACGGCATGGCCCGTGCCGCCGCCGAACAGGCCGGACAGCATGATCCGCTGGGCCACGGAGGTGTCCTGGTACTCGTCCAGGAGGACGACCCTGAACTCCTCGCGCAGCAGCGCGCCCACCTCGGGGCGGGTGGTCGCGAGCGTCGCCGACAGGGCGATCTGGTCGCCGAAGTCCAGCAGCTCGCGCCGCCGCTTCTGGTCCCGGTACGACTCGACCAGCTCCAGCAGCTCCAGGCGGCCGCGGGCCGTCTCGGGCACCTTGCGCAGGTCGGCGTTGGAGAGCTTGACCTTCTCCAGAGCGGCCAGCAGCTCGGTGTCGTACGCGCGCAGCCGCTCCGGCTCGACCAGATGCTCGGCCAGCTCGCCGTCGAGCGCGAGCAGGTCCTCCACAAGGGTGGGCAGCGACTTGGTGAGCGCCGGATACGGGCCCGGCGCGGTGCGCAGCACCCGGGCGGCCAGCTGGAAGCGCGTCGCGTCGGCGAGCAGGCGGGCACTGGGCTCCAGGCCGATGCGCAGGCCGTGGTCCTTGAGGAGCTGGCCCGCGAAGGAGTGGTACGTCGAGATGCGGGGCTCACCGGGGACGCTGTCGGCCGGGCCGCCGGCCCCCGGGGACGGGACGCCGAACGGGTCGGCCGGCTCCGTCACCCCCGCCGCCGCCAGGGCCTTGCGGACGCGCTCGGCCAGCTCGCCCGCCGCCTTGTTCGTGAACGTCAGCCCGAGCACCTGCTCCGGGGCGACCTGGCCCGTGCCGACCAGCCACACCACGCGCGCGGCCATGACCGTGGTCTTGCCGGAACCGGCACCGGCCACGATGACCTGCGGGGCGGGCGGTGCGGTGATGCAGGCCGTCTGCTCCGGGGTGAACGGGATGCCGAGGAGCTCCTTGAGCTGCTCGGGGTCGGTGATACGCGCTGACACATCCGAGACCGTATCGGCCCCCACTGACAATCGCGGCAAAACCCAGCTGAGCGGGCCGGTGGGGCGCGGGGAGACCGGTGTCGCCCCACGGCGTCACTCCACCACGTGCTGTCCCTCCGGCAGTGCCGAGCAGGAGTTGCGGAACGTGCAATGGGTGCAGTGCTGGCCCGTGGTGGGCGTGAAGCGCTCCTCCAGTACGCGCCCGGCGGCGGTGGCCAGCAGCTCCCCCACCCACTCGCCGTCGATCGGTCCCTGCGCCTGCACGGCGGGCAGCGCGTCCCCGCCCTCCTTCTGGGGCGCGCCCAGCCGCAGGTGGACGAGTTCCGCGCCGCCCGGCTCCGGCCGCCGCCCCTCGAAGGCGGCGTCCACCGCGCCCTCCCGTACCGCGAGCTGGTACACCGCGAGCTGCGGGTGGCGGGCGACCTCCGGGCCGGTCGGCTTCTGCTTGCCGGTCTTGAAGTCGACGACGTACGCGCGGCCCTCCGCGTCCCGCTCGACGCGGTCCATGCTCCCCCGGATGCGGACCGCGTACTCACCCGCTTCGAGGGTGACGTCGAAGCCGTGCTCGGTCGCGACGGTCTCGCGGCCCAGCGTGGCGCGCTCCATCACGTGCCAGCGCAGGAAGCGCTCCAGGGCGGCGCGCGCGTTGTCCTTCTCCTGCCGCGACTTCCAGGGCGCGTCGAAGGCGAGCGCGTCCCAGACCGAGTCCAGGCGCTCCATCAGGACGGACAGGTCGGCGGGCGTACGGCCGGAGGCGACCTCGTCGGCGAGTACGTGGACGACGTTGCCGAAGCCCTGGGCGGCGGTCGCGGGGGTGTCCGCCTTCACCTCGCGCCCGAGGAACCACTGAAGCGCGCAGGTGTTGGCGAGCTGGTCCAGCGCGCTGCCGGAGAGCGTCACGGGACGGTCGCGGTCGCGCAGCGGCACGGCGCTGTGCGTCGGCTCGTACAGGCCCCACCACTGGTCGGGGTGGGCGGCCGGCATCAGCGGCTGGCCGTCGTCGTCGCGCAGCGCGGCCAGCTTCGCCAGGCGCTGCGCCGCAGCCTCGCGCAGCGCCGGAGTGGCCTGCGGGTCCACGGTGGTGGCCCGCAGCTCGGCGACCAGCGCGGCGACCGACAGCGGGCGGCGGGGGCGCCCGGTGACGTCCCGCGGTTCCACGCCCAGCTCGGTCAGGAAGCGGGACGGCTGGTCGCCGTCGTCGGACGCGGCCTTGACGGCGGTGACCACCAGGCGGTCGCGGGCGCGGGTCGCCGCCACGTAGAACAGCCGGCGCTCCTCGGTGAGCAGCGCGCCCGGAGGCAGCGGTTCGGCCAGCCCGTCCCGGCCGATCCGGTCCGCCTCCAGGAGAGAACCACGGCGGCGCAGGTCCGGCCAGAGCCCTTCCTGTACGCCCGCGACGACCACGAGGCGCCACTCCAGGCCCTTGGAGCGGTGCGCGGTCATCAGGCGCACGGCGTCGGGGCGCACGGTCCGGCGGGTCAGGGTGTCGGCGGCGATGTCCTGGGCGTCCAGCTCCTCCAGGAAGTTGAGCGCGCCCCGGCCGCCGGTACGGGCCTCCGCGCGGGCGGCGGTCTCGAACAGCGCCACCACGGCGTCCAGGTCACGGTCGGCGTTGCGGGCCGCCGCGCCGCCGCGCCGGGCGGTCCGCTCCAGCCGCTGCGACCAGGTGGGCGTGCCGTCCCACAGCGTCCACAGGGCTTCCTCGGCGGTGCCGCCGGCGGCCAGCAGGTCGCGGGTGGTGCGCAGCAGCTCGCCGAGGTGCCGGGCGCCCCGCGCGTACGCCGGATCGTGCGCGACCAGGCGCTCCGGCTCGGCGAGCGCCCGCGCGATCAGTTCGTCGGAGGGCGGCGGTACGTCGTGTCCGGCCGCCCGCTCCTCCTCGCGCAGCGCCCGGCCCAGGCGGCGCAGATCGGCGGCGTCCATCCCGCCGAGGGGGGAGGTGAGCAGTTCTATGGCCGTCTCGGTGGAGAGCCCGTACGCCGCCTCGGTGGGCCCGCCGGCCGGTACGGGGGCGTCGTCGGCAGGAGCCTCGTCGGCAGGGGCGCCAGCAACGGGGGCCTCATCGGCGGGCGCGGGCGCCGCCGAAGTCACCGCCGAAGCCGCCACCCGCAGCGCCGTGAGCAGCGGCGCCACCGCCGGTTCCCGGCGCAGCGGCAGCTCGTCGCCGTCGATCTCCAGGGGGACGCCGGCCGAGGTCAGCGCCCGGCGCACGCCGGGGATGGAGCGGGCGCCGGCGCGTACGAGGACGGCCATGTCACGCCACGGCACACCGTCCTCCAGGTGCGCGCGGCGCAGGATGTCGGCGATGTTGTCCAGCTCGGCGCCCGGCGTCGGATACGTGTAGACCTCGACGCGGCCCCCGTCCCGTACGGCCGTGAGGTCGCGGTGCTCCCGTACCTTCCGGGCGGGCAGGCGGGTCAGCGGCATACGGGACGTGAGCCGCCGGGTGGCCGCCAGGACCGCCGCGCCCGAACGGCGGGAGGTGCCGAGGACCTCCACGGGGGCCGGATCGCCACTCGTACGAGGGAACATCAGCGGGAAGTCGAGGATGCCGTTGACGTCGGCGCCGCGGAACGCGTAGATCGACTGGTCCGGGTCGCCGAAGGCCACGAGCGTACGGCCGCCGCCGGCCAGCGCGCGCAGCAGCCGTATCTGCGAGGCGTCCGTGTCCTGGTACTCGTCCACGAACACCGCGTCGTAGCGCGCTGCCAGCTCCGCGGCGACCTCGTCGCGCTCTGCGAGCAGCACCGCCCGGTGCACCAGCTCGGCGTAGTCGAGCACGCCCTGCGCGTCCAGGACGTCCAGGTATTCGGCGAGGAAGGCCGCGGCCGCGCCCCAGTCGGGCCGCCCGGTGCGCCGCGCGAAGTCGGCAAGCGCTTCCGGGCCCAGTCCCAGTTCGCGGCTGCGCGCGAGCACCGCGCGCACCTCGTCGGCGAAGCCGCGCGTCGTCAGGCAGGCCCGCAGCTCGTCCGGCCAGCGCACCCTGGCCCGCCCGGCGGCCGCCAGCCCGGCCTGCCCTTCGAGCAGCTCGCGCACCACGAGGTCCTGCTCGGGGCCGGACAGCAGGCGCAGCGGGTCGGCGAACAGGTCGGCGTCCTGGTGGGCCCGTACGAGCGCGTAGCAGTACGAGTGAAAGGTGGTGGCCTGCGGGGCGGCGGCGCTGCCCAGGCGCGCGGCGATCCGGTCCCGCAGTTCGACGGCGGCCTTGCGGCTGAAGGTCAGCACGAGCAGCCGCTCGGGGTCGGCGCCGTCCCGTACCCGCCGGGCGACCGCCTCCACAAGGGTCGTGGTCTTGCCCGTACCGGGGCCCGCGAGCACCAGCAGCGGCCCGGCGCGGTGGTCAACCACAGCGCGCTGACGTGCGTCCAAAGCAGGAGGGTCCGCCGGTCCCGGCCGGGTACGCACCAGTCGGTACGCGCCGGGGGCATCCCGGCGCGCCGCTCGCCGGCGCGGCTGCGCGGACGGCACGGCCGAGGCCGAGAAGGAGGAACTCACGTGGATCGCCGGTCCTGGGAGGAGGTGCTGGTCGTGGTGCGCACTGCGGTGCGGCGCCGGCCGGTGCGGCCACCGCGCCGGTCGCCGGGCGGCGGGGCGGTGGTGCGGGCCGTGCCCGACGCTACGCCAGGCGGCGCACGAGCCGCAGCGCGTCCCACGACGGTACCCGGGGCAGGGGCCCGGGTGCGGAGGTCCGTGCCGGACGGGCCCGGCCGGAAGGCGGCGCCGCGGCGGCCGGGCGTGCCGGACATGCCGGACATGCCGCACGGACGGACCGGAACCGCCGCGCTCTACGGAGCGACCGGTGCGCACTTGGCCGGCACCCGGTCGGCCGGTACGCGCTCGGCCGTGACGGCGGGCAGGCTGCGGGCCGGACCCGCCGGGAGGTCCGCCCCGGATCAGCCGCTCATCGCCTCAGTCCCTGCTCACCGGATCGCTGCCGTCCCAGCGGGCCCGCCGCAGGTCGAGGCGCGGTACGTGGCCCTCGGCCGACCGGCCGGCCTCCCGCAGCGGGGTGCCCTCCTCTCTGTAGTGCGCCATCGCGCGCAGCTCGCCGCCGGGCAGCAGGCGGCCGTCGGCACGCACGACGCGCCACCACGGCACGGCGCCTCCGTACAGGGCCATCACCCGGCCGACCTGGCGCGGGCCGCCCACCCGCCACCCCGGGTCGTCCTCACGGCACCCTTCGGGCGGGTCCTCCCCCGCGAGCCACTCGGCGATGTCGCCGTACGTCATCACGCGGCCGGGCGGGATCAGCTCGGCGACTCCCAGTACGCGTTCCGCGTACACGGGGATCTCCGATCCGCCGGGGTCCGGTGGGCCGCCGCCCTCCTCGCACACCCCGTCACCGCCGTGTCCACCGGGCCCGCCGGGCCCGTGCGGCCCTCCCGTTTTCCCACTCATTCGGCCCATCCTGCACCACGCCACCGACAGTCACCCGTGGCCTGCGCGGTTGCCCGCCGACGGCGTGCGCGGGCGGGCGCGGCGGCGTATGTTCCGTTTCCCGGCCCTTCGAAATGCACCCTGATGCCCCCCGCCTCCCCGCGGCCATGCCACCATCTTCCGGGCGGTGACTGGTGATACGAGATCAAGAAGAGACGGCCGAACAGCAGGGTGCGGTGCCTCCGCGGGAGGCCGGCACCCCTGAGGCGCTGTCCACCGCCACCCCCGGCCGGGGGGACGGGACATCACGGGGGAAGCCGTCACAGGCTTCCGCGACCGAAAAGGCGAGCACGATCGAGAAGGCCGGAAGAGCCGACGAGTCCGCGAGTCCGGAGGGGCCGGATCAGCCCCGCCGGGCCGACACGGCGACCGCTTCCAGCGAAGCGGAGGGCGCGGCAGAAGAGGAACGCACGGCCGGCCGGACCGGAGGGGCCGGACCGCCCGCACCATCGGGGGCGACCGGCACATCCCACCGGAAGAAGTCCGCACCGGACCGGCCGAAGACGGACAAGACCGCGCCCGACAAGCCAAAGTCGGAGAAAACAGAGAAGGCGGACCGCACCGCCCCACCCTCCGACCGCGTCGGCAGCGAGTTCCACGTGGACCAGGTCTCCCGTGACGAGCCGCTGCTCCCCGCCCGGGTGCACCGGCCCTCCGACCTGATGCGTCTGCTGCTGGGCATCGTCGGCATCGCGCTGGTGCTGCTGCTGGCCACCTTTGCGCACGGCACGACCCAGGGCCTCCAGCGCGACATCGGCGAGGGCGCCGGGCTGGCGCCGCGGCTGCTGATCAACTTCGCCGGGCTGGCGTCGAGCGTGGCCGTACTGATCGTGCCGGTGGCGTTCGCCGTGGAACGGCTGATCAAACGCGACGGGCTGCGGATCGCGGACGGCGTGCTGGCGGCGGTCCTCGCGCACGGTGTCTCGCTGGCCACCGATCTGTGGGTGGCCGAGGCGGCCCCGGAGTCCATCCGGGTCGCGCTGACCCAGCCGCTGGCCAACGGCGGACTGACCGCGCCGGTGCACAGCTATCTCGCGCCGGTCATCGCGTACATGACAGCAGTGGGCATGTCACGGCGCCCCCGATGGCGGGTGGCGATGTGGTGCGTCCTGCTGCTGGACGCCTTCGCCGTGCTCGTCGGCCGCTACACGACCCCGTTCGCCATCGTCACCACCATCCTCATCGGCTGGACGGTGGCCTTCGGGACGCTGTACGCGGTCGGCTCCCCCAATGTGCGCCCCACCGGGCAGAACCTCCTGGCCGGCCTGCGCCGGGTCGGCTTCCACCCGGTCAGCGCGGTACGCGCGGAGGACATCGGCAACCCCGAGCACCCGGAGCACGCCGACCGGGGCCGCCGCTACATCGTCACCCTGGAGGACGGCCCGCCCATCGACGTCACCGTCGTGGACCGCGAGCGGCAGGCCCAGGGGTTCTTCTACCGGGTGTGGCGCCGGCTGTCGCTGCGCGGCATCAACCAGCGCCGCAGCCTCCAGTCGCTGCGCCAGGCGCTGGAACAGGAGGCGCTGCTGGCGTACGCGGCCATCGCGGCCGGCGCCAGCGCCCCCAAGCTGATCGCCACCTCCGAGCTGGGCCCGGACGCCGTGATGCTCGTGTACGAGCACATCGACGGCCGGCCGCTGGACGCGCTGCCCGACGAGGAGATCACCGACGAGCTGATGCGCAACGCCTGGCGGCAGGTGGCGGCGCTCCAGTCGCGGCGCATCGCGCACCGCCGCCTGGTGGGTGACGCCCTCTTGGTGGATCGTTCCGGCAGCATCATCCTGACCGATCTGCGCGGCGGCGAGATCGCGGCGGGCGACCTGGTCCTGCGGATGGACATCGCGCAGCTGCTGACCACGTTCGCGCTGCGGACCGGCGCCGAGCGGGCGGTGGCCGCGGCCGTCGACGTACTCGACCCGGACGCGGTGGCCGACAGCCTGCCGCTGCTCCAGCCGATCGCCCTCAGCCGCACCACCCGGTCCACGCTGCGGCAGCTGGCCCGCGAGCGCTCCGCGCGGGAACGCGAGGCGGTCCTGGAGGCGTCGCGCGCCGCCAAGGAACGCAAGGCTGCCGAGGCGGCCCGGCGGGGCGGCGCACACACACAGGAGCAGCCGGCCAACCGCAAGGTGGCGCGCGCCGAGAAGAGCGCCGAGAAGCGGGCGGTCGACGAGGCGCTGGAGGAGGCCCGCGAGGAGGACCTGCTCTCGCAGATCCGCCAGCAGGTGCTGCTGATCCGGCCGACGGCACCCGTCGAGCCGGCCCGTCTGGAGCGCATCCGGCCACGCACCCTCGTCACCTGGATCGCCGGCGTCTTCGCCGCGTACTTCCTGTTCTCGCAGATCACCCACGCCAAGTTCGGCGAGGTGGTCGGCGAGGCCCAGTGGCTGTGGGTGGTGGCGGCGCTGGCCTTCTCGGCGCTGACCTACCCGGCGGCGGCGATGAGCCTGCTCGGCTTCGTACCCGAGAAGGTGTCCTTCCTGCGGACGGTGATCGCGCAGGTGGCGGGCAACTTCGTCAAGCTGGTCGCGCCCGCCGCGGTGGGCGGCGTGGCGCTGAACACCCGCTTCCTCCAGCGCTCGGGCATCCGGCCCGGTCTCGCGGTGGCGAGCGTGGGCGCGTCCCAGCTGTTCGGCCTGGGCTGCCACATCCTGCTGCTGCTGACCTTCGGCTACCTGACCGGCACCGAGCGCACGCCGTCGCTCTCGCCGTCCCGCGCGGTGATCGCGGGCCTGCTGACGGCGGCCGTGCTGGTGCTCGTGGTGACCGCGGTGCCGGGGCTGCGCAAGTTCATCGGCACACGCGTACGGTCACTGTTCGCGGGCGTGGTGCCGCGCATGCTGGACGTGCTCCAGCGCCCGAAGAAGCTGGTGGTCGGCATCAGCGGCACACTGCTGCTCACGGCGGCGAACGTGCTGTGCCTGGACGCGTCGATCCGCGCGTTCGGCGGGGGCGGACAGCTCAGCTACGCGGCCATCGCGGTGGTGTTCCTCGCCGGCAACGCGGTGGGCTCCGCGGCGCCCACTCCTGGTGGTGTGGCGGCCATCGAGGGCGCGCTGACCACGACACTCACGCTGGCCGGGCTCACCACGGACATCGCGTTCCCCGCGGTTCTGCTGTTCCGGCTGATGACCTTCTGGCTGCCGGTGCTGCCGGGCTGGATCTCGTTCACGCAGCTGACGCGTAAGGGACAGATCTGACGGCGTACGGCACGGGCACGCACGCCGGGCGCACACGACGAGGGCCCGCACACCAGCCGGTGTGCGGGCCCTTTCGTACGCCGTGCGGAGCGCCGGTCAGTACACCGGCTTCTCCGGCTCGACCGTGTTCACCCAGCCGATCACGCCGCCGCCCACGTGGACCGCGTCCGCGAAGCCGGCGGACTTCAGGACGGCGAGGACCTCGGCGGAGCGGACGCCGGTCTTGCAGTGCAGGACGATCTTCTTGTCCTGTGGGAGGTCCTGGAGGGCGGTGCCCATCAGGAACTCGTTCTTCGGGATCAGCTTGGCGCCGGGGATCGAGACGATCTCGTACTCGTTCGGCTCCCGGACGTCGATGATCTCGATCTTCTCGTCCGTGTCGATCCACTCCTTGAGCTGCTGCGGAGTGATCGTGGAACCGGCCGCCGCCTCCTGGGCCTCCTCGGAGACGACGCCGCAGAACGCCTCGTAGTCGATGAGCTCGGTGACGGTCGGGTTCTCGCCGCAGACCGCGCACTCGGGGTCCTTGCGCACCTTGACCTGGCGGTACGTCATCTCCAGCGCGTCGTAGATCATCAGGCGGCCGACCAGCGGCTCACCGATGCCGGCCAGCAGCTTGATCGCCTCGTTGACCTGGATGGAGCCGATGGACGCGCACAGCACGCCCAGGACGCCACCCTCGGCGCAGGAGGGGACCATGCCGGGCGGCGGGGGCTCCGGGTACAGGCAGCGGTAGCAGGGGCCGTGCTCGCTCCAGAACACCGACGCCTGGCCGTCGAACCGGTAGATCGAGCCCCAGACGTACGGCTTGTTCAGCAGCACGCAGGCGTCGTTGACCAGGTAGCGGGTGGCGAAGTTGTCCGTGCCGTCGACGATCAGGTCGTACTGGGCGAACAGCTCCATGACGTTGGTGGAGTCGAGGCGCTCTTCGTGCAGGTTGACCGTGACGTACGGGTTGATGCCCAGCACCGTGTCCTTGGCGGAGGCGGCCTTGGAGCGGCCGATGTCCGCCTGGCTGTGGATGATCTGGCGCTGGAGGTTGGACTCGTCGACCTCGTCGAACTCCACGATGCCGAGGGTCCCGACGCCCGCCGCGGCCAGGTACATCAGCGCGGGCGAGCCCAGGCCGCCGGCGCCGACACACAGCACCTTGGCGTTCTTCAGCCGCTTCTGCCCGTCCATCCCGACATCCGGGATGATCAGGTGGCGGGAGTACCTGCGGACCTCGTCGACGGTGAGCTCCTCGGCGGGCTCGACCAGGGGTGGCAGCGACACGGGGACTCCGTTGGTCGGTTCTCGATGGGCGACCCCCCGCTCGGGGCGGGCCCGGAGCGGGGGACGGTGGTCTTTCCGTAACACTGCCACGCCCTTCTTCATTCCGAGACACCAGGTCCGATACGCGAGACGAATTCGTCCCAGTAGCCGGGCAGCGACTCCCAGGCGCCGCCGCCGTGGTCGGGCCGGTCGGTGAAGTAGACCGTTCCGGCGCCCTGCCAGCGGGCGATGCGCAGGGCTTCTTCCAGGTGCGTACGGGGAACGCCGTGCACCAGGTGGCAGAAGCGCCCGGCCGGGTATGCGGCGGTCCACTCGGCCACTTGCGACCAGCGGTAGTCGGACCAGCGCCCGGCGAAGGTGACGAGCTGGTCGGCGGCGTCCGCGTAACCGGGGTGCGGGTGACGGCCGTGCCCGGTGACCAGGTGCGCGCCGTCCCTCAGGGCGCGCAACGTGGTGGTCAGACGCCGGGTCTCGGACAGCTGTGTCCGCTCTGTGGGACAGCGGTCCAGATAGAAGCCGTCGACCTTGTACCAGTCCAGGAAGCGGTGCGCGTCGGAGACCAGCTCCCCGAAGGGACGGGCCCCGTGCTCCAGGTCGAGGTAACCCAGCAGCCGGGCGCCCGCGTCCCGCAACTGGGCGGTGGCGGGCAGACAGTACGGGTCGGGCCGGGCCCCAGGACCCCGGGCGACGTTGAGCACCACCCAGTGCAACGCCGCCGCGGCGCCCTGCGGACCCGGCGCCCGGCCTGCTCCCCCGGTGCAGGCCAGGCCCCTGGAGAGCCGCAGCAGTTCGGCCCACTCCGTGGGTGCCATCAGCGGATGGGCGAACCCGGGGACGCCGACGCCCAGCGGCGCGGCACCGGTCGCGGCGCACCCGCTGTCCACCGGAGTCGTCAGATACGGCATGCGGCCTCCATCCAGATGTCGGCGAGGGACTCCTCCAGCCCGATCCGGGGCCGCCACCCCAGGCGGTCGCGGGCGGTGCGCACGTCCGCCTGCTGCCAGCTCCCGCACCCGTCCGGATAGGGGTACGCGGGGGGGATGGTGCCGTGTTCAGATGTCGGCCCCGGAATCGCGAGGCGGGCCGCGGCGGGGCCGCCGCCCGGATAGCCGGGCGGGGTGTCCAGTTCGTGGAGCGAGCCGCCGAACCCGGCGACGCGGGCGAGCAGCGCGGCGGCCTCGCGCAGCCGTACGGCGTGCCCCGTGCCGATGTTGACCACGCCCTGCGCGGCGGAGAGCGAGGCGGCGTGCACGGCCCGCGCCACGTCCCGTACGTCCACGAAGTCGCGCTGTACGCCCAAGCCGCCCAGCTTCAGTTCGGTGTCGCCGGCCTGCATCGCGCGCCGCATCGCCTCCGCGAGCCGGCCCAGCGGCGAGCCCGCCGGGGTCCCGGGGCCGACCGGCGAGAAGACCCGCAGCACGACGGCGTCCAGGCCGGAGCCGAGGACCAGTTCGGTGGCGGCGAGCTTGCTGACGCCGTACGGGCCGCCGGGGCGCGGGACGGCGTCCTCGGCGGTCGAGGAGCCGGGCTGCGAGGGCCCGTACTCGGAGGCGCAGCCCAGGTGCACGAGCCGGGCGCCGCAGCTGCTGCGCCGCAGCGACTCGCAGACGGTGGCGACCGCGACGGTGTTGTGCCGGGTCAGGTCGCGCGCGCCGCCCCGGGTGGTGCCCGCGCAGTTGATCACTACGCCGGGGTGGACGGCGTCCAGGAAGCGGGTGAGCGCTCCCGGGCTGCCGGAGGCCAGGTCGAAGCGGACGTCCGCGTCGTCGCCGCGCCCGAGGGCGGTCAGCTGGACGGCGGGGTCGGCGAGCAGCCGGTCGGCGACATAGCGCCCGAGGTACCCGTTGGCACCGATGAGCAGCACCCTCATCGCGCGACCCCCCGGTCCCGGTGTGCTTCGGTGGGCTGGACGTTCATGATCTCGTTCTCCTCGTGCAGGGAGTTGGGGGACGTGGTACGGCAGGGGCGGCCACCACCACATCGGGGGCCGGGAAGTGGCGGCGTGCACCGCGTGGACGGCGGCGGAGGTCCGTACGGGGACGGCCGGCGCAACGGGAGTGCGGCAGGCGTCCTGCCGGCGCCCGCGCGCCCGCCGGGGGTACCGGCGTGCGCGCAGACGGTGATGGCACGCGCGCCGGGGGTGGTGGCGTGCGCGCCGGTGGAAGTGGCGTGCGTAACGCGGGTGGTGAAGTGCGTGGGGTCATGGCCGGTCCGCCTCCGCCGGTGGGGCGGCGGGGGCCGCGACGGGGTCGGGAGCGTGCGCCGAGGCGCCGGTCAGGGCGCGCAGCGCGTACAGCAGCAGGCCGGCGGCGGGCAACGCGCAGGCCACGGCCGGTACGGCGGACGGGCCGAGGAGGGCGACGGCGGTCTCGACCGGCTTGCCGAGCGGCGCCAGACCCGGCAGCCGGGCGGCCGGTACGGAGGCCAGGGCGGCGGCCTCCAGCGCGACGGCAGCGGCCGGTCCCGCGGCGGCCGCGGCGGGGAAGCCGTGCCGGGCGAGCAGCCGCGCCAGGAAGAGCAGGAGGCCGAGGGCCGTGGCGGCGGCAACCGGCCCCGCTCCCCCGTCGCCGACGGCGGCGGCCGACAGGGCGACCAGCGCGGCGACTTGCATGGTCATGGCGACCAGCAGCAGCGGGCGCACGCGTGAGCCGAAGGCGGCCAGGCACCGGCTGCCCGCCAGTCCGCGCCGCGCGCGGGCCGCGAACCAGTGCGCACACCAGGCGGCGGGCACGACGGCACACGTCAGGGCCAGGACGGCGCCGGTGGCGAACTGCGGCCGTACGTAAGGGAGGCCGGGGCCACCGGCCAGCAGCAGCCGCAACAGCCAGTCGCCGCACAGCGCGTATCCGGCCAGCCAGCAGGTCCACAGACCGGCGGCGCGCGCGGACGGATAGCGTGCGCGCAGCGGGCCGTGTCGGACGCACAGGCGCAGGGCCAGGAGGACCAGGCAGGCTCCGGCCGCTCCGACGACCGCCTGGGCGAGATGAGCTGACGGGACGTCAACCCAGTCCGTGGGTACGGGAGTGGGCGCGTGGGCGGCTGCGGCGACGGCGGCCACGGTCGCTGCGCACAAGGCGCCGGGCAGCAGATGCAGCACCGCGCGGACGCCCCGCCCGCGCCGTACGGGCTCGGACCCGGGCGCGTCGGGCGGCGTCTCGGCGCGCGGGACCCGGGCGTACAGCTCCTCGGCCAGCGAGAAGACGTCGCGGTGACGGAAGCGGGCCGCCGTGCGGTCGGTGACGCCGTCCGCCTCCAGACCGGCGGCGATCTCCATCGGATCGACGGCGTGCTCGCACAGCGTCCGGTGCCGGTGCATCAGCGTCTTCACGGGGTCGGCGGGGCCGCGGCGGGTGGGGGTGTCCGGTGG
>NZ_LGCW01000231.1:0-263 GCF_001279365.1 Streptomyces sp. NRRL F-5755
GACCACAGCCATCTGGCACAACCGCACCGCCACAGCCCCCGTCACCAGGTCACTGATCGCCTACGACCACTGACCGGAAATCGGAACTACTCATCTAGGCCCTGTCGTCAAATTCCCGCCTGCCGCGCGACGCCTGGCACGCACGCTCGCCGCGTTGTCGGGCACTTCCCGGTACACCCAGTACCGGGAAGACCCTCCGCCTTGCGATCGCACGCACCAGACGCCGCGCGGCCCGCCCTACGGGCGAACGACGGGAATTTGAC
>NZ_LGCW01000232.1:0-263 GCF_001279365.1 Streptomyces sp. NRRL F-5755
CGCTCTGCCCGCGTCCCGCGGGTCCGTAACGCTGTGGGCCATCGGTCAGCTCTCCTCACGCGGGGACGACGAGGACGGCACGCTCGCCGCCTTCTCCAAGTCGCTCAGGACCACGCGGGCAGCGGTGACCTCTTCGGCCATGAGCGGGTCGAGCGGGTGCGGGACGGGTGTTCCCGGGACGGTGGTCGCTCTGCCCGCGTCCCGCGGGTCCGTAACGCTGTGGGCCATCGGTCAGCTCTCCTCACGCGGGGACGACGAGGACG
>NZ_LGCW01000233.1:0-260 GCF_001279365.1 Streptomyces sp. NRRL F-5755
TTCGACAAGGTGATCACCAACAAGAAGGACGTCCAGTCCCACATCACGGTGACCTCCAGCAGCGGCCAGAAGGTCGTCGGCCACTGGTTCGGCTCGCAGCGCCTGGACTTCCGTCCGGAGCAGTACTGGAAGGCCGGCTCCAAGGTCACGCTGAAGATCGACCTGGACGGGGTCAAGGGCGGCCAGGGCATCACCGGCGTGCAGTCCAAGACGGTGAACTTCACCGTCGGCCGCTCGCAGGTCTCCACCGTCGACATGAA
>NZ_LGCW01000234.1:0-258 GCF_001279365.1 Streptomyces sp. NRRL F-5755
CGGAGCCGCTGCCGGCACCAGCCCCAGAACCCGAGCCGGTCCCGCTCCCGCCGCTGCCGGAGCCGCCCGCGTCGGATCCGCCGCCGGAGTGCGCGCCGCCGCCGCTGCCCGTACCCGTACCGGAGCCGCCGTTCGAGCCAGCTCCGGTACCGGAGCCGGCGCCCGACCCCGTACCGGAGCCGTTGCCCGCTCCGCCCCCGGCCCCGGTACCGCTGCCGCCGTCCCCGGATCCGCCCCCGTCTCCCGAGCCGCCGGTTC
>NZ_LGCW01000235.1:0-252 GCF_001279365.1 Streptomyces sp. NRRL F-5755
GACCACAGCCATCTGGCACAACCGCACCGCCACAGCCCCCGTCACCAGGTCACTGATCGCCTACGACCACTGACCGGAAATCGGAACTACTCATCTAGGTCCTGTCGTCAAATTCCCGTCGTTCGCCCGTAGGGCGGGCCGCGCGGCGTCTGGTGCACTCCGCTGCGCTCCGTCTCGGCTCTTCGATCCGTCTTCGGAAGCCGAGCCGATCGCAAGGCGGAGGGTCTTCCCGGTACTGGGTGTACCGGGAAG
>NZ_LGCW01000236.1:0-247 GCF_001279365.1 Streptomyces sp. NRRL F-5755
TGGGTAGGGGAGCGTCGTGTGCCGGGTGAAGCAGCGCCGGAAGGTAGTTGTGGACGGTTCACGAGTGAGAATGCAGGCATGAGTAGCGATACACACGTGGGAAACGTGTGCGCCGATTGACTAAGGGTTCCTGGGTCAAGCTGATCTGCCCAGGGTAAGTCGGGACCTAAGGCGAGGCCGACAGGCGTAGTCGATGGACAACCGGTTGATATTCCGGTACCCGCTTTGAAGCGCCAAACATCGAATC
>NZ_LGCW01000237.1:0-247 GCF_001279365.1 Streptomyces sp. NRRL F-5755
GTCGCGCTCTTCACCAAGCGCGGCGCGAACGCGGAGGCGGGCGCGGGCGTCGGACACATCTGACCGTCCGCCGGACGACCGGGTCGCGTTGACGCGCGGCCGGCCCGGGCTCTTCGCCCGGGCCGGCCGCGCGTTTCGTTTCTCCACAGACGCGCGGTCGCTCGTACGGGTCTGAGGTTCTCCGCACCCGCGCGTACGCTGACCGGGCCGTACGCCCGTGAACCGCGTCAACCGGCGTCCGTGCGGG
>NZ_LGCW01000238.1:0-228 GCF_001279365.1 Streptomyces sp. NRRL F-5755
CACGTGTGTATCGCTACTCATGCCTGCATTCTCACTCGTGAACCGTCCACAACTACCTTCCGGCGCTGCTTCACCCGGCACACGACGCTCCCCTACCCATCGACACGGTCGTTGGACCTCATGCGTCAATGACATGACTTCGGCGGTGTGCTTGAGCCCCGCTACATTGTCGGCGCGGAATCACTTGACCAGTGAGCTATTACGCACTCTTTCAAGGATGGCTGCTTC
>NZ_LGCW01000239.1:0-228 GCF_001279365.1 Streptomyces sp. NRRL F-5755
CACGTGTGTATCGCTACTCATGCCTGCATTCTCACTCGTGAACCGTCCACAACTACCTTCCGGCGCTGCTTCACCCGGCACACGACGCTCCCCTACCCACCACGATCCCCGTTGGGGGTAATATCGCAGTGACATGACTTCGGCGGTGTGCTTGAGCCCCGCTACATTGTCGGCGCGGAATCACTTGACCAGTGAGCTATTACGCACTCTTTCAAGGATGGCTGCTTC
>NZ_LGCW01000240.1:0-227 GCF_001279365.1 Streptomyces sp. NRRL F-5755
ACCCCGGGCCAGGCCGGTGACGCACCCGCATTCGAGAAGGTCATGGCCCGGATCCGGGTGTCCCGGCCGGTCGGCAGACCGCGGACGGCACCGGTCTCGCCTCCTGGCGGACAAGGCGTATTCCTCTGGGGCGATCCGCGGCCATCTGCGGCGGCGCGGGATCCGGGCGGTGATCCCGCAGCCTGCCGACCAGGCCGCGAACCGCAAACGGCTCGGCAGCCGAGGCG
>NZ_LGCW01000241.1:0-72929 GCF_001279365.1 Streptomyces sp. NRRL F-5755
GCCCCCCCCCGCACCGGACCGCCCCGCTCACCCCGTCACCCAGCGAAACCCCCCATCTTGCGGAAGTCCCAGGACACCACCGCATCCGGAACCAGCCGCAGCCACGCGTGCCGGCCGTCGTGCGGCATTTCTTCCAGCCCGAAGTACTTCGTGGCGAACAACCGTTCCGGCCTGCCCAGTTCCGGGCAGGCGTCGCCCGTCCGTGGCACCTCGCCGACGATCTCCGCGCGGCCGCTCAGCTCCGCCCCGCGCAGTTCCCCGTAGTCGTGCCCGTCGTCGACGGCCACCGCGATCCGGGGGTCCTTGCGCAGCTGCGCCCACCGCTTGCTCCGGGTGACCGAGTACAGCCAGAGTGCCGTGCCGTCCCAGACGAACCACAGGGGGCCGATGTGCGGCGTACCGTCCTCGCTCACCGTGGCCACCCGGCAGGTGCGCTGCTCTGCCAGGAAGGCGTCCAGTTCCCGCGGTGTCATCATGACGCGGCGCCCGCGCCGCTGTGTGCCGGTCATCCGTCGACCACCTCCGCTGTACGGCGGCCGGGCGCGGCCCGCACCGGCCTGTCCGCGTGTCGGGAAGCATGCTGGGGTGTCTTCCTTACGGACGCAATGGCGGTTACGCTCGCGCGGCCCGCGGCGGTACGACCACTGACCAGGAGGGCCGATCCGATGCCATCAGGCGCGCGCCTCTTCGAGCTGACCGATCCGGCGACGACGGCGCTGCTCACGGTCGAGTGCCAGCGCGGGATCGTCGGACCGGACAGCGCGCTGCCGGAACTCGCCGACGCGGCCCGCACGTCGGGTGCCCTGGCCCGGGTGGCCCGGCTGACCGCCGCCGCGCACGACGTGGGCGTACAGGTCCTGCACGCCGTCGCCGAGCGCCGCCCCGACGGCCGGGGCGCCAACCGCAACGCGCGCCTGTTCGCCGCCGCCGAGCGCCTGCCCGTACAGCAGCTCGCCGGTACGACCGCGGTACGGATCGCCGACCCGGTGCCCGTCTCCGAGGACGACCTGATCGTCCGCAGGCTGCACGGCCTGTCACCGATCGCCGGTACGGACGTGGACCCGCTGCTGCGCAACCTCGGCTGCCGGACGCTCGTGATCGTCGGGGTGTCGGCGAACGTGGCGGTCCCCAATGCCGTCTTCGACGCGGTCAACCTCGGTTACACGGCGGTGGTGCCCGCCGACGCCATCGCCGGCGTACCGGCCGACTACACCGCGGCGATGGTCCGGCACACCCTCGCGCTCGTCGCCACGGTGACGACCACCGAAGACCTGCTCACCTGCTGGAAACGCCCCCGCCGGTCCCGGCCCGCCGCCGGGTGAACCGCCCGGCCGTCGCCGACGGGCGGCCCCGTCAGCCCAGTTTGATCGCTCCGCCCTCCACGCTCACCTTGGCCGCGGGCAGCCCCTGCGTGGCGGGCCCGTGGCGGACGCTGCCGTCGTCGATGGCGTACTTGCTGCCGTGGCACGGGCAGTTGATCGTGCCGCCCGCCACCTCGTTCACCAGGCACCCCTGATGCCGGCACACCGCCGAGAACGCCTTGAACTCGCCCGCGGCGGGCTGCGTCACCACGACCTTGCGGTCCTTGAAGACCTTGCCGCCACCCTCGGGGATGTCCGCGGTCCTCGCCAGCACGTCCCCGGCCGCGCCGCCCCCCTTCGACGCGCCGTCCCCGGCTCCGTCACCCCCGGCCGCCGACGACGATGGCCCGGACGGTGCGGACGACGTGCTGTCGCCGTACCCGTCCGAGCCGTTCCCCGCCGAGCCGTTCCCGCACGCCGCGAGTGCGGCGGCCAGTCCCGCCGCGCCGGCCGCCGCGACGACCGTACGGCGTCCTGTTCCCGCGTCCGTCCGCCCCGTCGCTGCCTGCTGGGTCATGATGTGCCTCCGGCTCTCGGTGCCTGTTCCAGGCCCGTGGGCGCCGCGTCCGTCCCGTGAGCGGTGCGCGCCACGTGGTCCGTGCGTCCCATGGGCGTTGTGGAAGTTCCATACGGATACGGAGCCACGGCCGTTCAGTTCCCGCCGCGCGCGCCGGGCAGAACTCCCATCCCTGCTTAGCGCGCCCCGCAGCAGATGAAACCCCGCCCAGCGCGCAGCAGATCACGCCTTGCCCAGGGCCTCCCGCAGGAAATCGCGTTCGAAACGGAGCAGGTTCTCGCGGACCGCCGGGTCGCCCACCGAGTGACCGGCTCCCGGCAGCGGCAGCACGCTGTGCTGCTTGCCGGCGGCCAGCAGCTCCGCGGAGAAGCGCAGGGTGTGCGCGGGCGCCACGTTGTCGTCCGACAGCCCCTGGACGAGGAGCAGCGGACGGCGCAGCAGGTGGCCCGAACCCACCAGGGAGGAGCGCGTGTAGTGGTCCGGTGTCTCCAGGGGATGGCCGAGGTAACGCTCCTTCCAGTGGGTGTCGTACAGCCGCTGGTCCGTGGGCGCGGCGCCGGCGACCGCCGCGTGGAAGACGTCGGGACGGTGCAGGACCGCGGCGGCGGACAGGAAGCCGCCGAACGACCAGCCGCGGATCGCCACCCGTGTCAGGTCCAGGCACGGGAAGCGCGCGGCGGCCGCGTGCAGCGCGTCGACCTGGTCCTCCAGTACGGGCGTGAGCTGGTCGCCGTGAATGGTCTTCTCCCAGGCCGGGCCCCGGCCCGGGGTGCCGCGCCCGTCCGCGAGCAGTACGGCGAAGCCTTCCTCGGCGAACCACTGCGCCACACAGACGAACCACTCGCGCGCCTGTATGGCGACCTGGATGCCCGGCCCTCCGTACGGGCAGAGCAGTACGGGCAGCTTGCCGCCCGCGTCGCGGTCGTACCAGGACGGCAGGTACAGCGCGCCGCGCAACTCCCTCTCCCCGAGGACGAGATGCTCCGGACGCGGAGTGACGACCGGATCTTCGCCGAGCGAGGCGATGCTTCCGTACGGGCCGCCCTGCCCGCGCTCGTGAACATCGGCCACCGGCCCGTCCGGTGTGAGCCCGGTCAACACCACAGTGCCGCCACCGACCACGGCCGTGAACACCCCCGGCTGCTCGCTCAGCCTGCGCAGGCCGTCCTCCGGTTCCCACCGCCACACATGGGTCGTCGTCGGCTCCTCACTGGCGGTGAACCACACCTCCTCGCCCACCACGGCGACGACCTCGCGCACCTGTAGTCCGGGCGGCGTGACGGTACTTCCGCCCACCCTCAGGTGCCGCGTCCCGGGTGTGTCCTCGGGCAGGACCAGCGCTCCCGAAGCCGTACGGGCCGGGGTCCCGGGCACGATCTCGACCCAGGCGGCGTCGGTGCGCTCGTGCAGGACCCCGGTCGCGCCGGTGGCCTCGTCGACCGCCAGTGTGCGCAGCGTGCGCTGATCCCGGCTCTGTACGCCGACGAGCGGCCCGTGCCCGTCCCAGGCGGCGCTGACCAGGTACTCGTACGCGGCCCGGTCCCAGCCCACCTCGACACGCGGCGTCTCGGAGCCGTCCACCGCCACGATGTGGAGCGACACGTCCGCGTTGGCCGTCCCCGCCGAGGGGTACGGGACGGCGCGCGGCGCCTGCTCCGGGTGCGCCGGGTCGCTGATGTAGCGCCGTGCCACACCGGAGGTGTCCGCCCTTGCCACCAGGATGCGGCGGCTGTCGGGCGCCCACCAGTAGCCGCGTGTGCGGCCCATCGACTCGCTCGCGACGTACTCGGGCAGCCCGTATACGACGTCCGGGCCCTCCGGGGCGGCCAGTTGCCGGTCCTTCCCGTCCTCCAGGCCGACGACGTGCAGCGCGCCCCCGGTCACGTACGCGACGTACCGCCCGTCCGGAGAGGGCCGGGGATCGACGGCCGGCCCGGCGGCCGGTACGGGGAAGGGGGCGCCCCCGTCCGTACGGACCGCCCACAGCGCGCCGGACAGCGCGAAGGCCACCACACGCGCCGCCGCGTCGGTCGCGTACGCCACCACACCGGTGGCATGCTCACGCGCCCGCTCCCGGCGGGCCCGCTCCGCCTCGGGCAGCCGGCCCTCGCCATCCGGCTCCCCTCCCAGCGACGCCGGGTCGACGATCACCCGCTCCGCCCCGTCCTCGTACAGCCACAACCGGCTCACGGGATCGCTGCCGCCGCCGGTACGGGTGAACAGCACCCGGCGCCCGTCCGGAGAGACGCTGAACCGGCGCGGCACCCCGAGGGAGAAGCACTGGGTCAGCGCGAACTGGCGGGGGAAAGCCGAGGCATGTGAAGTGGCTCCGGCAGGTACGGAATGGTCTGAAGTGGCCTTGGAAGAAGTGGAAGCGGTCCTGGACAATCCGGAAGAGTCATCAACAGCCGTCATGACGGGACTCTTTCATTCCGTCCGTCCCGGCTTCCACCGCTTTCGCCGCCCGGCCGCCGACGGCGGAAACCCGCGGGCCGGCCGCGGCACGCGCAGGCCGTACGGCACGACGAAGCCCCGCGGACGGGGGAACCGCGGGGCTTCGTAGGACAAGTGTACATGTATTCAGGTGTTACGCCCTATCGGGCACGATGGTCCTCTTCCGGGGGGCTTGCGGCGCGCCGGAGCGGGGCAGAGCCGGAGCGGGTCAGAACAGGCCCGGCAGGAACCCTCCGCGTGCGGTGCCCGAGCCCAGCAGATGGGGCCAGTCGAGCACCTCGGGCAGGGCGTCGAGGGACAGGACGACCGCCCCACCGGCAGCTTCGGCGTCGGTGCACCAGGCGGCCATCTCACCGGGCCCGCCGGCCCCATAGGCCCCACCGGCCGCGCCGTCTCCGCCTCCGCTCCCACCACCTCCGTCGATCACCGGCGCGACGTAGGAAGGGAGCATGATCCCCTCCTCACCGGGCCCGTCCACGACGCACAGGGTGAGCTTGGGGAGGATGCTCCAGCCGTCGCACTGGGGTACCGCTCCGTCGGGCGCGGTCAGGACCGGCAGGGCGTCGTGCACGGGGGCTTCGGACAGCAGGAGTACGGGAGTGGCACCCCGTATGAACAGGGTTTTCTCCGGGTCGAGCAGCATGGGGCCACTCTTTCAGGCCCGCCGGGCCGACAGTGCGCCGGGGCGGGGAACCGCGGAACGGCCTCCGGGCGCGGCCGCTCGTACGGTCACTGCGCCGTCATCGCGGCGTAAGCGCCCGTTGCCAGGCTGAGGCGCGGCGCAGTGCTCACCAACTGCAGCGCATGCTCACCAGCTAAGGAGATGCTCGTATGCGATCCAGACGCGTAGCGGTCACGGCGGCCCTGACGGTGGCGATGTCCGCCGCCCTGCTGTCGCCCATGGCCCACGCCGCCCCGGCGGCCCGGTCGGCGACGGTGGCGGCGTGCTCCTGGAGCCCCGAACTGCTCACGGTGCCCGCGCGCTACACCGGAGGCGGGCAGATCACCGCCGCCGACAGCCAGGGCGGATACGCCGGTACGGGAGCCATCACCTATTCGTGGGGCACCACCACCCGCAAGGTGCTGCGCTGGAAGGGCGGCCAGGCCACCGAGTTCGCTCACCCGACGGGCCTGGCCCAGCCGGAGGTGACGGGCGTCAACCGCGACGGCACCGTGGTGGGCGACGTGAACGCCGAAGGCCTGGAGCGGCATGCCTTCCGCACCCGCGACGGCAAACTGGAGAGGCTGCCCGAGCCGCCGGGCACCACAGGGTCCTGGGCGACCGGGATCAACGACGCCGGCGACATCGTCGGCCACGTCGCCGTGCTGGTCCGGCAGGGCATCGAGGAGTACTACGTGCACACCGCGGTGCTGTGGCCCGCGAACGCGCCCGGCACCGTCGTCAAGCTGTCGGGCGGCCTGCCGGGCACCGGCCAGACCAAGGCGACCGGCATCGACCAGGACGGCACCGTACTGGTGGAGCACATGAAGACCAGGACCGACGCGTTCGACCCCGCAGCCCTCTACCTGTGGCGCGAGGGCAGCGCGCGCAAGCTGCGCCTGCCTTCCGGTACGGCGGTGGTGCACGGCAACGGCATCTCCAACGGCCGGGTGGCGGGCGTGACCCAGCCCTCGCCGGACGCGGACGGCCAGGGCGTTCTGTGGGACCGCGACGGCACCCCGCTGCGCCCCGAACACAGCGCGAGCGTCAACTCCGTCAACCGCTCCGGCCAGTCCGTCGGGTGGACCGATGGCGGTGACGGCGACGCCGTATGGCAGCTCGGCCGCCGTACCGCCACCCTGTCGGGCGCCCTCGGGCTGAAAGTCTCGGCGGACGACGGCGCACTCGCCGGCTGGAGCCGCCCCGACGGCGGGAACGGCGGCAACCAGCCGACGGTGTGGCGCTGCCGTTGACGCCATGAGCGGCTATGCGGGTTCTCCGTGAGCTGCGGCCCCTGGAACCCCCGGAATTGCGCGCATGCACCGGGGGGACAGGGGGCCCCGAAGCGACAGGGTCAGGCTTCGGCGTACGGCAGCCGTTGCATGGGATAGGCCTTCGAGCGCACGACAATCCGCGCTCCTCGCTGCCGCGGGGCTCTCCTACGGAGCGCACGCTCCCGTAACTCCGGCCACGGAATAACGGACGGCGCACCGGCCTATCCCACCGCCGCCGTCCGAACCCCCAATACGACGAGCACCGCTCCCGCCAGACGACTCGTCCCACGCCGGAACCGGGGCGTGTCGATCGCCGTACGCGCGGCCGCAACCACGGTCGTCCAGAACAGCAGCCACACGAGTACGACCACGATATGCGCGAGGGCAAGGGTCGCAACCTGCGGTGCGATCGGTCGGCCGGGCGTGAGGAATTGCGGTACCAGGGTGAGATAGACCGAGGCGGCCTTCGGGTTGAGGACGTTCGACCACAAACCCTGCGCGAACCCGCCGAGCCGAGTCCACGGCAAACGCCACCGCGTCCGCCGCCGTACCCCGGTTTCGGCCTCTCGGCCCGCCGTACGCCACGTCATCACGCCCAGCCAGATGAGACAGCCGCCGCCCAGGAGCTTCACCACCGTCAACGCCTGCGCCGACGACATCACGAGTGCCGACAACCCGACCGCGGCACACGCCGCGTGCACCAGGAGCCCACCCGCCGAGCCGAGCGTGACGAGCACGCCGTCCGCCCGCGAACCGGCGATCACCTGCTGCGTGACCAGGGCGAAACTGGTGCCGGGAAGCAGAGTGAGGGGGATGACCGCGGCCACGAACCCGAGTACCTGATGCCACTGCACACCATCGAACCTATCGAGGCCGGAACTTCCCCCTCCTCAACCCTGCCGGTACCCCGTAAGAAACCGCCCGATCCTCCCGATCGCCGACTCCAGCTCATCGGCGTGCGGAAGGGTGAGAATGCGGAAGTGGTCGGGGGACGGCCAGTTGAAGCCGGTGCCCTGGACGACCTGGATCTTTTCGCGCAGCAGCAGGTCCAGGACGAACCGCTCGTCGTCGTGGATCTTGTGTACGGCGGGGTCGATGCGTGGGAACGCGTACAGTGCCCCCTTCGGTTTGACGCACGACACGCCCGGGATCTCGTTCAGTTTCTGCCAGGCCCGGTCGCGCTGCTCGTACAGCCTGCCGCCGGGGGCGGTCAGCTCGCGAATGGAGTGCGGGCTGCCGAGCGCGGCCTGAATGGCGTACTGCGCTGGCGCGTTGGGGCACAGGCGCATGGAGGCCAGCATGGTCAGCCCCTCCAGGTAGTTCCGTGCGTGCTGCCGCGGGCCGGTGACCACGAGCCAGCCCGAGCGGAACCCCGCCACCCGGTACGTCTTGGACAGGCCGCCGAAGGTCAGTACGACCAGGTCCGGGGCCAGGGACGCCGCGGGGAGGTGCTCGGCGTCGTCGTAGACGATCTGGTCGTAGATCTCGTCGGCGAAGACCATCAGCTGGTGCCGGCGGGCGAGGTCGAGCATCCCGTCGAGGATCTCGCGCGGGTAGACCGCGCCCGTCGGGTTGTTGGGATTGATGATCACAAGGGCCTTGGTGCGGTCCGTGATCTTCGAGGCCAGGTCGTCGAGGTCCGGGTACCAGTCGGCGGACTCGTCGCACAGGTAGTGCACGGCGCGTCCGCCGGCGAGCGTGGTCACCGCCGTCCACAGCGGGAAGTCCGGCGCGGGTACGAGGACCTCGTCACCGTCCTCCAGCAGCGCCTGCACGGCCATGCTGACCAGCTCGGAGACGCCGTTGCCCAGGAAGACGTCGTCGACGCCGACCTCGGGAAGGCCCTGCGCTCGACAGCGCTGGGCGACCGCGCGCCGCGCGGAGAGGATGCCGCGCGAGTCGGTGTACCCGTGGGCCCGCGGCAGCATCCGGATCATGTCCTGGACGATCTCCTCCGGCGCCTCGAACCCGAACAGGGCGGGGTTGCCCGTGTTCAGGCGCAGCACGCTGTGCCCCGCCTCCTCCAGGGCGTTGGCGTGCTCGATCACCGGCCCGCGGATCTCGTAACAGACCTCGCTCAGCTTGCTCGACTGCCGGAATTCCATGCGGTGGCCTCCCAGGGCTTCGTTGCGTACTTGGTTTTACCAAGTAGGAGCTTGGCAAGTCCAATGTCTTCTCTAGACTGCTGCCATGCCTCGCCGCCGAAGCTATGACCACTACTGCGCCGCCGCCCGGGCCCTGGACGCCGTCGGCGACCGGTGGACCCTGCTGATCGTCCGGGAACTCCTCGCAGGGCCCCGCCGCTACACCGACCTCCACGCCGACCTGCCCGGCATCAGCACCGATGTCCTGGCCTCCCGCCTGAAGGACATGGAGCGCGAGGAACTGGCCGCCCGCCACCGCCTTCCCCCGCCCGCCGCCTCCTACGTGTACGAACTCACGCCTCGGGGCCGGCAGTTGCAGCCCGTCCTGACCGCACTCGCGGAATGGGGCGCACCGGACCTGCCGGACCGCCGGCCCACCGACGCCGTCCGCGCGCACTGGCACGCCCTCCCGCTCCTCCGTCTGCTGACCGAAGCGGCGGGCGGCCTCGCGGGCGTGGTCGACGTGGTGCTCGACTCGGGGACCTTCCACCTGCGTACGGGTGGCGGCTTTCCGCTGTACGGCGACGGGGTGGCGGAAAAGGCCGATGCGCGGGTCACGTTGCGGTCCGACGCTTGTGAAGCCCTTGTCGGCGGGCGGCTCACGTTCGGGGAAGGGGTGGGAACCGGACGGATCGAGGTGGAGGGGGAAGGGGAGTTGGCGGAGCGGCTGCGTGCGGCGCAGTGATGACGGCCCGCCTTCCCCGTGCAGCGATGCACCTGCCGCGCGGCGATGGCCCCTGCCGTACGACGTGCTCGCTGCCGCACGGAGATGCCCTCCGCTGCACCTGACAAGACATACGTGCACAAATCCCGCCCATGCGCCAGAATTCCGGCATGCGAATCGTGATTTTGAGCGGTGGAGAGAGCACGGAACGAGATGTCTCCCTTGCCTCGGGGCGGTCGGTGGCCCGCGCCCTGCTGGAGCGAGGACACGAGGTGGTGGTGATCGACCCGGCCGCCGCGGAGCCGGTTCTGGCCGGGCCGCTGCGTCCCGGTGACGCGGTCGACGCGGTGGCGGTCGGCAAGGAACCGCCGTCCCTGTCGGACCAAAAGCGACTGCGGGAGCGCATGCACGCCGCCCTGACCGGCGGCCCGGTTGTGGACCTGCTGCGCGAAGCGGAATTGGTGTTCCTGGCGCTGCACGGCGGCTGGGGCGAGGACGGGCACGTGCAGGCGCTGCTGGAAATGGCCGGCGTACGGTTCACGGGCGCGGGCAGCGCGGTGTGCGCGGCAGCCTGGCACAAGGGGCGGGCGCAGGCCGTGCTGGGCGCGGCGGGTGTACCGGTGGCCGATCGGGTGCTGTGGCGGCCCGGGGTGAACGGGGAGGCGGTACCGCACGACGTACGGCGGCTGGTTGAAGCCGGCCCGGTGGTCGCCAAGCCGGTCGCGGACGGTTCGAGCGTGTCGGTCCACCGGGTGGACTCGCTGTCGCAACTGGACCAGATCGCGGCCGAGGTACGCGCAGGTGGCACCGAACTGCTGGTGGAACCGTTCCTCCCGGGCCGGGAGTTCACCGTCGGCGTGGTCGGCGGCCAGGCACTCCCCGTCATCGAGATCGAGCTGACGACACCGGTCTTCGACTACGCGGCCAAATACCAGCCCGAAGCGGTCAACGAAGTGTGCCCGGCACAGATCCCGGCCGACTTCGCCTCCAGGCTCCAGGACCTGGCCGTACGCGCTCACCGGGCCCTGGGATTCGGCAACGGCACATACTCACGCGCCGACTTCCGCAACGACGCGGCCGGCACACCGATGTGCCTGGAAGTGAACGCGCTCCCGGGATTGACATCGGCGAGCCTGCTCCCTAAGGCGGCGGCCGGGGCCGGCTGGGATTACCCGGAGTTGGTGCAGCGCATTGTGGATCTGGCGGTGCGTTCGTAAGCGTCGCGGGCTCTCCCGGCCGGCCATGCACCCGCCGGACCGCACCGAAAGAGCCGACAGCGGTTTTTGGACAGGTAGTGGCGCGATTCGTTCAGGTAACTTCCCGGGTTACGTCAACCGAGTAATTCGCGGCGGAGACGGGCCGGAATTGCTGGAATGGGTCCTTCTCGTTTTACCTACGCTGCGTGGGAAACGGCCGCGTTCCGCTGACCGAGTGTGGCCGTGCGTTGGTCACTCTGGGGTGTGGCGCAAGCCACATTCCCCGCGAAAGGTGCGCCGTGAAAGGTGCATATGGCGGCATGTTGCCTCGTCAGAGGTGACTCTGTGGAGTGGAATGAAATGTTCGACGGTTGCACCACAATGGTGTGACATTGCCATCTCACTACCAACTGTTGACCTTCGTCAGTTGCTGCCCATAACCTTCCGGTCATTATCGGCGCCGCTGACCACGGAACGCCGTGGCCGGGCCTGGATTGGCTCTCAGGTGCCCGATTCGAATCATGGGGGAGCTCGTGTACGACGTCATTGTTGTGGGTGCCCGCTGCGCCGGCTCGCCGGTCGCCATGCTGCTGGCGCGACTGGGGCACCGGGTCCTCGTGGTGGACCGGTCCTCCTTTCCCAGCGACACCGTCTCGACGCACTACATCCACCAGGCGGGGCTGCTGAAACTCCAGGAGTGGGGCCTGCTCGACGAGGTGGTGGCGGCGAAGACACCGGCGCTCCGCACGATGCACTACGCGTACCGGGGGATCGAACTCACCGGCTTCGCCGACCCCGTCGACGGGGTGGACGCCGTGTACTGCCCGCGCCGGACCGTGCTCGACGAGATCCTGGTCAACGCCGCGCGCCGGGCCGGTGCCGAGGTGCTGGAGAGCTTCACCGTGTCCGACGTGATCGCCTCCGACGGCCGGGTGACGGGCATCCGCGGCCGGGAAGGGGACGGGCCGGAGCGGGAGTTCCGGGCCCCGCTGGTCATCGGCGCGGACGGCTTCCACTCCACGGTCGCCAAGAAGGTCGGGGCGGAGCTGTACAACGTCCGGCCCGCGGCCGGGTTCAGCTACTACTCGTACTACAGCGGCCTCGACTGGGGCCTGCACCACAAGACGGGCCTCAACGAGAGCTGGTTCGGCAGCTGGCCCACGAACGACGGACTGACCATGCTGGCCGTCATCTGCACCCGCGGCCGGCTGAAGGAATTCCGCCAGGACGTGGAGGCCGGGTTCCAGGCGGTCTTCGACGAGGTCGTTCCGGAGATGGGCGCCGAGCTGCGCGACGCCGGGCGGCGCGAGGAGAACTTCCGCCCGATGCGCTACCCGGACAACTACTACCGCCGTGCCCACGGCCCCGGCTGGGCCCTCGTGGGTGACGCCGGCTACCACAAGGACCCCTACACCGGCTGGGGCATGACCGACGCCTTCCTCCACGGGGAACTGCTCGCCGAGCGCGTCCACCAGGGGCTGTCCGGAGAACGGCCGATGGACGAGGCCCTGGCCGAGTACAACAAGGTGCGCGACGAGGAGAGCGCCGGTGTCTACGACTTCACCACCACGCTCGGCGAACTGACCGAACTCCCGCCGTTCTTCAAGGCGACGATGAGCGCGATGAGCGCGAGCCAGGAGTGGACGAACAAGATGCTGGGCCTGATCGGCGGTGTGGTCCCGGACTACGAGATCTACGCGCCGGACGCCCTGGAGCGCCTGTACGACGACGCGGGCGTGCCGCAGGACGAGCGGGTCTACGATCCGGCCGCCTGACCTCCCGGCCCCGGCGGCCGCACCGCGCGCCGCGGGCGTGCCGCGGGGCCCGGGAAGACCGCGGTGACCGAGCGGCCCGCACGACCGGAGCAAACGGGCACCGGATCAACGGGCACCGGATGTGCACGACCGGAGCAGGCGGGCGCCGGATGCGCCGGTGCCCCGCGCCCCGGGCGCCGTGGTCCGTATGGAGTGCATGACGGCCCGTACGGAGTGCATGACGGTCCGTACGGAGTGCGCCGCGTGGGTACGGGGCGGCCGAACGCACTGGAGCGGGCTGCCGCGGTGGCCCGGCTGTGCGGCCGGTCCGCCGATCGCCGATCCCGCCTCCTTCTTCCCTCTTCCCGTTCCGGACCCCGGGCCCGCCCCGTGCCGCAGCCGTGCCGGTGCACGCTGCCCGGTCCTCAGCGGCCTTGGTCACGGGCGCTCCGGCGCTCCGTCCCCACGGCCCGGGGCCGGACCTCCGCCACAGACTTCCACGCACCTCACCCTGAGGGAGCTCACCAGATGACGCGCGCGTCCAGCATGTTCGACCTCATCGGCAAACAGCCGGAGGACAGGCCCTACTTCGAGTCCGGCGGCGTCGGCCGGTCGCACGACTTCTACACCGGAGAAGAGCAGTACCGGCGCGAGATGTCCCGCATCTACGGCCGGCACTGGCTTCCGGTGGACCACGTCTCACGCCTGAAGGACAAGGGTTGCTACAGCACCCTGAACATCGGCAGCGGGTCCGTCCTGCTCCTCCACGGCGACGACGGCATCCAGGCGTACCACAACTACTGCCGGCACCGGGGCTACAAGCTCGTGGAGGAGGCCGGCGGCAAGCGGCAGAGCCTGGTCTGCCTCTACCACTGCTGGGTGTACGACCGCAACGGCAAGCTCAAGAGCCTCAACGGCACCTACTTCGACCACTTCTTCGACAAGGAGAAGAACGGCCTGCTGCCCGTGCGCACCGAGATCCGGTACGGCGTCGTCTTCATCACCTTCAGCGACGACGCCCCGGACCTCGACGAGTCCCTGGGCGAGTTCGGGGAGTTCGCGCGGGTCTACGAACTCGCCGACCTGGAGTGCGTCCAGGCCAAGGACTATCCGGTCGCCTCGAACTGGAAGCTCGTCGCGCACAACGTCAACGAGAGCCTGCACTTCCCGACCGCGCACAAGGACCTGCACCGCATCACCGACTTCGACGACGCGGGCACGTACGACCTCAAGGGCGACATCGTCGGGGCCTGGCAGTCCATCCGGGGCGGCTTCAACTCCGTCTCGATGACGGGGCACAGCCCGCGCACACCGATGCCCCAGGTGCCCGAGGCCGACCGGCAGCGGATCAACTGGATCACCATTCTGCCCAATTTGCTCTTCGGGTTCACGGCCGACTACGTGATGATGCAGTGGGTCTGGCCGGAGAGCCCCGGCACCTGCTTCGTACGGCACTTCTGGCTGTTCCACCCCTCGGAGACCGCCAAGAGCGACTTCTCCCACGAAGCCGTGTTCGCCCTGTGGGACAAGGCGAATCACGAGGACTGGGAGATGTGCGAGCGCACCCACCGCGGCCTGTCCAACCCGTTGTGGACCCCGGGGCAGCTCTCGCTCGACGAAGAGGTCGTCTCACAGATCGACTCCTGGGTGGCCGCACGGACCGCCGACCCCACCCAGCCCGCCGCGGCCGAGGGGCGCGCATGACGGCCAACTGCTATCTCATCGGGGGAACCAGGGTCCTCACCCGGTGCGCCGCACGGCTGCTCGACGCTGGCGTACGCATCGAGGGCATCCTCAGCGAGGACCCGGCGGTCGTCGCGTGGGCGGGCGAGCACGCCGTACCGGTGCTCGATCCGCGCGGTGACCTGACGGCGACGCTCTCCGGGCGGCCGTTCGACTACCTGTTCAGCATGGTGAACTTCCGCATCCTGACCGCGGACGTCCTGGACCTGCCCGAGGTCGCGGCGGTCAACTTCCACGACGGGCCCCTGCCCCGCTACTCCGGCAGCAACGTCCCGGCCTGGGCCCTGTACGAGGGCGCGACCCGGCACGCGGCGACCTGGCACCGGATGACGGAGGCCGTGGACGCCGGCAGCGTCCTGCTCGAACGCTGGTTCCCGGTCCGCGACCACTCCACCGCGCTGTCGCTGACGTACGAGACCGCCGAGACCGGCATCGAGCTGTTCGACGACCTCGTCCCGTACGTCGTGGCGGGCACCCTGCCCGACGCCGTCGACACCGGTGACCGGGAGCGGCGGTTCTACCGGCGGTCCGCGCGCATGGCGTCCGGCGGCCTCATCCACTCCGGTACGCCGGCCGCCGAGGCCGCGCGGATCTCCAAGGCCCTGGACTACGGCAGCTTCCCGAACCCGCTCGGCATCCCCACGCTCGTCACCGCCCAGGGCGCGGTGTTCACCCGGCAGGTCAGGCTCGTGCCCCGGAACGAGCCCCGCGCCGACACCGTCGTGCAGTCGGTGACCACCTCGGCGCTGACGCTGTCCGCACCCGACGCCGACCTGGTGCTCAGCGACTTCGCCGCCGTCGACGGGAGCGCCCTCAGCGGCCAGGCCGCCGCGCAGCGGCTCGGCGCCATCGAAGGCGCTCCGCTGCCCGCCGTCGACGAGGACCGGCTCGCCGCCATCGCCGCTGCCCAGCGGCCACTGCGCTCCCATGAACCGTGGTGGAGCGCACGGCTGCGCGACCTGCGCCCGGCGCCGCTGCCCGCCGACGACTTCAGCGCCGGCGCGGCACACTACGGCCGCTACGAGCTCGCATACGTCCCGTCCTCGTCCGAAGAGGCGACCGGTGTCGTCCGCGCCTTCCTCCAGGCCGTTGCCGAGCGCGCGGGCGAGCGGACCTTCGACTTCGCCTGGTCGCCGTCGGCCGCCCGCGTACGGGCCGGGGAGACCCTCGGCCTCGCCGCCGCGCGCTTGCCCGTACGCTTCGACGGCGACAGCGTCCCCGCACTGCGCCGCAAGCTCGACGAGGCTGCCGCCCGGCACGGCTACGCCGCCGACCTGGAGGTCCGGCTCGGCCTCGCGGGACGCCCCCTGGGCTCCGAGGAGCCGGTGTTCACCAACGTGATGGTCCTCGAACGCGGCGCGGGGGAGGAAGCCTCGGCCGAACCGCACACCGAGATCGCGCTGCTGTGCCTGCGGGACGGCCCGCCGGCCGTCTTCGTCCGCGAGACCGCGATGGGACGCGACGAGGCGCTGGAGTTCACCGAGCGGGTCGAGGACCTCGCCCTGGCCACCCTCCTGCACGGCGACGAACCGCGGCTCGCGCCGGGTGCCGACGCCGCCGCGCCCGATGCGGAGACGACGGCCGAACCGAGCCGTACGACCCTGCTCGACCTGTACGCCGCCGTGGCCGCCGACCGGCCCGCCGCCACCGCCGTCCGCAGCGGCACCCGCACCCTCGACTACGCCGCCCTGGACGCCTGGGCCGATGCCATCGCCGCACGCCTGCACGACCAGGGCATCGAGTCCGGATCGGTGGTCGGTGTCCTGGTCGAACGGGACATCGGCCTGGTCCCCGCCCTCCTCGGCGTCCTGCGCTCCGGCGCCGCCTTCCTCCCGCTCGACCCGGCGTACCCCGGGCAGCGGCTGCGGGCCTACGCCGAAGCGGCGCGGTGCGACCTGATCCTCACCGACCGCACCACCCACGCCCTCGGCGCCCGCCTGGGCACCGCGGTGCCCGTACCGGAGGCGGACGGGTCGGCACCGGCCGTGCCGCCGCGGGTCACCGCCGACGACCTCGCCTACCTCCTGTTCACCAGCGGCTCCACGGGCACCCCGAAAGGCGTGGAGATCGAGCACGGGGCGCTCGCCAACTTCCTCACCGGGATCGGCGAACGGCTGGGCGTCTCGGACCAGGACGCCGTACTCGCCCATACGACGGTCGCCTTCGACATCTCCCTGCTGGAACTCCTGCTGCCGTTGACCGTCGGCGGCACGGTCGTGCTGGCCTCCCGCGAGGCGGCGCGCGATCCGCGGCGCCTGGCCGAGCTGGCCGGCGAGGTGACGGTCGCCCAGGCCACCCCGAGCATGTGGCGGCTCCTGCTGGCCACCGGATGGACCCCGTCCGCGCGGCTCACCGTCCTCTCGGGCGGCGAGGCGCTGCCGCGGTCCGTCGCCGGGAGCCTGCACGCCTCGGCCCGGGCCCTGTGGAACCTGTACGGCCCCACCGAGGCCACCGTCTGGGCCTCCGCCCACCGCGTCACCACCGTGGACGCCTTCGTCCCGCTCGGCGCGCCGCTGCCGAACATGCGGCTGCACGTGCTGGACGAGCGGATGGAGCCGTGCGCACCCGGTACGACGGGCACGCTGTGGATCTCCGGCGCCGGGCTCGCCCGGGGCTACGCCCACCGGCCCGACCTCACGGCGGACGCCTTCACCGTCCTCCCCGGCACCCGAACGCGCCTCTACCGGACCGGTGACGAGGTACGGCTGCACGCCGACGGCGCCATCGAATGGCTCGGCCGCGTCGACGCCCAGGTCAAGGTGCGGGGCAACCGCATCGAGCCGGCCGAGATCGAGCAGGTGCTGGAACGGTTCCCCGGGATCACCGCCGCGGTGGTCGCCGCCGCCCGTTTCGAGGGCAGGGGCGAGCCCCGGCTGACCGCCTACCTGGTCGGCGACGACCTGCCCGCGCGGGCCCGGCTGGACGAGTTCGTCGCCGCCGCGCTGCCCGAGTACATGGTGCCGGACGCGTACGTGCGCATCGACGCGCTGCCCCTGACCGACAACGGCAAGGTGGCGCGGGCCCGGTTGCCGCTGCCGGAGCGCGACACGGTCCTGCGTGCCGATCCGGCGCCCGGCCCGGACGCCGCCGTGTCCGACAGCGCGGCCGAGCCCGCCGCTCCCACGGCCGTCCCGCTGACCGGGGAAGCGCTGACCGGCCTGATCGCCCGCGTCTTCGCCGACACCGTGGGACAGCCCGGCTTCACCGCGGACGCCAACTTCTTCGACTTCGGCGGCGACTCGGCCACCGTCACCATCGCCGCCGTACACCTCAGCCGTGAACTGGGTACGGAGGTCACCGCGCCGTCGATCTTCGCGACCGGCACCGCGGCCAAGCTGGCCCGGCTTCTGGTGGACGAGGGCCTGGTACGGACCGGCGAGCCGGAACGGGAAGCGGAACGCGAGGTGCACGCCCCCGTGATCCAGGAGGCGCGCCCCTCCGTAATCGCTGCCCCCGCATCCGTACGGGAGACGCAAGCGCCGGCGGAACGGCCCGCGACGGCCGGGCCTTCGGGCCCCGGGCCGGTGCCGCGTGAGACCCCTGACGGTGCGCTGGCCGTGATCGGGATGGCGTGCCGCTTCCCCGGCGCCGCCACCCCGGACGAGTTCTGGCGCAATCTGGCCAACGGCGTCTCCAACGTCGGTGACGCGCCCGCCGGACGGCGCGGCTGGGCCCATCTGTGGGACGCGGCCGAGGCCGACGAGGTGCGGATGGGCTGGGTCGACGGCGTCGAGTACTTCGATCCGGGACGCTTCGGCCTGACCGACCGCGAGGCCCGGCGCCTGGACCCCCTGCAACGCGTCCTGCTGAGCGTGACCGCCGAGGCCCTGGAGAGCAGCGGCCACGATCACACCTCGCTCGGCGGCGGCACCGGCGTCTTCATCGGCACGATCGCGAGCGACTTCCCGGACCTCGTGGCGCGGAGCGTCGGCCACGGCGACCCGCACATCGCCACGGGCACCGCGATCTCCATGGTCGCCAACCGGCTGTCGCACGTCTTCGACTGGTCGGGGCCGAGCCTGGCCGTCGACACGGCGTGCTCCTCCTCCCTCGTCGCCCTCCACCAGGCCGCCGTGCACCTGCGGTCGGGTGACATCGACGCCGCCGTCGTGGGCGCGGCGAACCTCATCCTGACGCCGGACAAGACGCGCGCCTTCGCCCGCAACGGCATGCTGTCCCCGCAGGGCGTATGCCGGGCCTTCGACGAGGGCGCCGACGGCTACGTACGCGGCGAGGGCTGCGGCGTCGTCCTCCTGAAGCGGCTCGCGGACGCCCGGCGCGACGGGGACCCGGTCCTCGCCGTGGTCCGCGGCACCGCCGTCAACCACACGGGCGGCAGCGCCGGCTTCCTCACCGCGCCCAGCAGGCCCGCCCAGACGGCCGTGCTGCGCCGGGCACTCGCGGACGCCGGGGTGGCCCCCGGCGACATCGGCTATGTCGAGGCGCACGGCACCGGTACGCAGCTGGGCGACCTCACCGAACTCGAAGCGCTGCACGCGGTCCTGGGCGAGGAGGCCGCGCACCCGGTCGCGGTGGGATCGGTGAAGACGAACATCGGCCACCTGGAGCCGGCTTCGGGCATCGCCGGGCTCATCAAGACGGTCCTCGCGCTCCAGGCCGCCAGTATTCCGCCGTCCCTCCACTTCACCAGCCCGAACGCGTCCTTCGACTTCGCGGCCTCACCGCTGTTCGTCGCCGACCGGCCGCTGCCCTGGGAGGGGCCGCGGATCGCGGGTGTCAGCAGCTTCGGCTTCGGCGGCGCGAACGCCCACGCGGTGGTCGAGGCCGCGCCCCGCGCCGCCGAGGACACCGCGGACCGCGACCGGCTGCCCCGGCTGCTGACCCTGTCGGCGGGATCGGATGCGGCGCTGCGCACCCTGGCGCACCGCCTCGTGCTGATGCTGGACTCCCCGTACTGCCCGTCCCTCACGTCCCTCAGCGAGGCGAGCCGCAGGCGCCCGGCGGCGGCACACCGGCTCGCCTGCGTCATCGACAGTCTGGAACAGCTCGACGACAAGCTGCGCCTGTTCCTGGCCGGCGTCGGCGAGGTCCGCTCCCTCCACCTGTGGGTGGCCGACGGCAGCGGGCGTACGGAGACAGTGACGGTCCGGGACGGGGCGGACCGGGCGGAACTGGAGGCGGTGGCGCGGCGGTTCGCCGACGGTGCGGACCTCGGCACCGGGCCGGGCAGGGCGGGCGTACGCTTCCCGACCGCGCCGCACGACGAGAAGTACCTCTGGCTGGAACCGGCGGAGCAGCCGCAGTCGACGCCCCCGGCGCCGGTCGCGGCCCGGCCCCGGGACACCGACGGGGCCGCCACGACCGTCCCCGCCACCGCCGCATGGACGCAGCTCCCCGAGGCCGCCGGACATGTGGTCCTCGGCAGGCCGACCCTCCCCGGGGCGGCCTATCCCGGCAAGGTGGCCGAACTGGTCGGACGGGAGCGGTTCGGCCTGCGCGACCTGACGTTCCGCGGGGCCGTCGAGGCGCCCGCGTCCCTGTCGGCCGAACAGGACGGAGCACAGGTCGCGTTCCGCGACGGCAACGGCGCCCTCGTCTGCACCGCCGAACTGACCGCCCCGGAACAGCCCGACCTGCTCGCCCCGCGGTCCGGCAACGGGTTCACGGCCGTCGAACTCGGCGCGTTCTACCGCACGTTCGAGCACGCCGGACTGGCGTACGGAGCCGCCTTCCGGACCGTCGCCGCCCTGTCCACCGCACCCGGGCAGGCCATGGGAGAGCTGCGCGCCGAGGCCGCACCCGAGGGCGTGGTCGACGCGCGGCTCCTCGACGGGGCCTTCCAGATCGCCCTTGCCGCGTGCGACGCCCAGGGCCTGTACGTACCGTTCGCCGTCGAACGGCTCACGGTTCTCGGCCCGGTCCCGGCCACCGCCCGCGTCCATGCCCGGCGTGAGCGGGAAACCGGCCCCGACTCCGGCCTGCTGACCGCGAGCCTGGTGATCCTCGACGGCGACCAGCCGGTGCTGGAAGCCCGCGGCATCACGTGGAAGCGGCTGTCGGGCGCGCCGTCGGGCGGTATTCCGCGACCCGGTACGGACCGGAGCGCCGGCGCCGTTCCGGGCCGGCCGGTGGCCCCGGCCGCCGGGAACGACGGCCGTCCTGGTCCGGTACGGGGCGACGACCTCGACGCCGCTCTTGCCCGTTGGGTGGCCGAGGCCCTGGAAACCGGTCTCGACGAGCTCGAACAGGACCGCCCGTTGCAGGAGCAGGGGCTCGATTCCGTGCTGGCCGTCGCGCTGGCACAGGACCTGCGGGCCAAGCTGGACGTCGACATCCCCGTGACCCTCGTCCTGGAAACCGGGTCGGTCGACCGGCTCGCCGCCGTGCTCCGCGAGGAATACGGCGTCACCACCGCCCCCGGCGAAGCCGCGGACGCGGAGGAGCCGGACGCCACACCACGCGAGGCACCACCCGCCCCCGTGACCGGGCCGGTCAGCACTCCCACGGCGCGGGACGTCGGCACGGCCGGCCCGGAGCGGGACGACATCGCCGTCATCGGCGTCGACGGAGTCTTCCCGAACGCCGCCGACACCGGGGACCTGTGGCGGATCATGCTCGACGGCGCGGACTGCCTCAGTGAGGTGCCCGCCTCCCGCTGGGACATCGACTCCTACTACGGCACCGACGGCAAGCCCGGCACGGTGTACCTCAGACGGGCCGGCTTCGTCGACGGGCTGACCGACTTCGACCCCGGGTTCTTCCGGCTGTCACCCGCCGAGGCCCAGTGGATCGACCCGCAGCAGCGGCATCTGATCCAGTCGGCCTGGCGCGCCCTGGAGGACGCCGGGCTGGCGGGCGCGCCGGACCGCTCCACGGGCGTGTTCGTGGGCGCCAGTTACCAGCACTACCGTGACCTGGTCGTCGGCGACGTCGTGGAGACCGCGGCCGGGCTCGGCAACCACAACGCGATCCTCGCCAACCGGCTCAGCTACTTCCTCGACCTGCACGGCCCCAGCATGACGGTGGACACGCTGTGCTCGTCGTCGCTGGTGGCCCTGCACACGGCGGTGCGCAGCATCCGCGGCGGGGAGTGCCGGCAGGCGATCGTCGCCGGGGTGCACCTGGGCATGTCGCCCCAGTACTTCCAGCTCGGCTCACGTCTGCGGTCGTTCTCGCCCACCGGCAGGTCGCGTGCCTTCGACGCCGGCGCGGACGGGTTCGTACCGGGCGAAGGAGTCGTCTCGGTCGTGCTGAAGCCCTTGGCGGCGGCGCTGCGCGACGGGGACCGGGTGCGCGGTGTGATCCGTGGGACCGCGGTCAACCACGGCGGCCGCACGAGCGGTCTGACGGTTCCCAGCGGTGCGGGCCAGCAGGAAGTGGTGGCCGCTGCGCTGGCGGACGCGGGCATTTCGCCGGAGTCGATCGGCCTGGTCGAGGCGCACGGCACCGGCACCGGACTGGGCGATCCGATCGAGGTGGAGGGGCTGACGCGGGCCTGGCGCCGCTTCACGCAGCGGTCGCAGTTCTGCGCGCTGGGCTCCGTCAAGAGCAACATCGGCCACCTGGAACCCGCGGCAGGGCTCGCGGGGCTGGTCAAGGTCCTGCTGGCGCTGGAGCACGGGATGGTCCCGCCGACCGCGCACGTACGGCGGCCGAACGACCACATCCGGTTCGAGGGAACGCCGTTCTACCTCGCCGACCGGCCCGTCCCGTGGCCGCGTACGGACGGGCCGCGCCGCGCGGCGGTGAGCGCCTTCGGCATGGGCGGCGTCAACGCGCACGTCATCGTCGAGGAGGCACCCGACGCGCCCGTCCCCACGGGTCCGGCGCAGGACAGCCACCTCGTACGGGTCACCGGTGCCGACGAGGCCGCCGTGCGCGCCCTCGCCGCCGCCTACGCCGACCAGGTGGTCGGCACGCCCGAGGACCGGCTGGGCGACGTCGCCTTCACCGCGAACACCGGCCGCGCCGCCCAGCGCCACCGGGTCGCCGTGCACGGCGCCACGGCCGGTGAGCTGGCCGGCCGGCTCACCGATGCCGCGGCCGGGCGTACACCCGTCGTCCGGCACACCGGCAAGCCCGCCACCACGGCCTTCCTGTTCACCGGCCAGGGCTCCCAGTACCCCGGCATGGGCCAGGACCTGTACGCCACCGAGCCGCACTTCCGCGACGCGCTGCACGAGTGCGCCGACCTCCTCGCCCCGCACACCGACGTGCCGCTGCTCGACCTCCTCTGGGGCGACGCCCGCGACCTGCTGGACCGAACCCGCTACGCGCAGCCCGCCATCGTCAGCGTCGAGGTGGCGCTGGTGCGGTACCTGGAGGCCGCCGGGGTCCGCCCCGACTCCGTCGCCGGGCACAGCCTCGGCGAGCTGACCGCCGCCTGGGCCGCCGGTGTGCTCTCCCTGCCCGACCTGCTCCGCCTGACCGCCCTGCGCGGACGGCTCATGCAGGACCGGCCGGCCACGGGCGCCATGGCGGTCGTCCACACCGACGCCGACACCCTCACCGCCGCGCTGCGGGACCACCCCGGGCTGGAGATCGGCGCCTACAACGCGCCCCGGGTCCACACGGTCACCGGCCCCGCCGACGCGGTCGCCCGCTTCCGCGAGGAGACCCCGTACCGAACCCAGTCCCTCACGGTCAGCCACGCCTTCCACTCCGCCGACATGGCACCGGCCGTCGCGCCCTTCGCCGAGGCCGTGGCCGCCACCGCCCTCAAGCCGCCCGCCATCCCGTTCGCGGACACCCTGACCGGAACCTGGCACACGCCGGACTCCGCGGTCGACCCCGGGCACTGGGCCGAGGCCATCCGCCGGCCGGTGCGTTTCACCCAGGCCCTGACCACCCTCGCCGGGACCGGCCCGCAGGCCGTCTGGGAGATCGGCCCGCACCCCCACCTCACGCCCCTGGCCCGGGCCGCCCTCGCCGAGCCGCACCCCTTGTGGCTCACCACCCTCCACCGCGGGCGCACCAGCCAGGTCCAGCTGCACACCGCCCTGGCGGCCCATCTCAACCACACCGGCGCCGACCTGAACTGGCACGCGCTGCACGAGGGCAAGCAGCACCGCACGACCACCCTGCCCACCTACCCCTTCCACCGAGAGCCGCTGGCCGCGCCCCCCGCTCGCCGCCGCGTCAGGCCGAAGGCCGACAGCCACCCGCTGTTCGACCGCCACTACGAGCACCCGAGCGAGGCACCGTGACGCACCGAGCCGAGACCTACGAGAAGACCTTCGCGGGCCACGAACCGCTCATCGCCCAGCACCGCGCCGCGGGCACCGGGCTGCTGCCCGCCGCGGTGCAGCTGGAGATGGCGCTGGCGGGCGTCGCCCGGCTCGGGGCGTGCCCTCCGCTGGAGCTCACCGACGTGACCTTCCACCGGCCCCTCACCATCGCCGACGACGCGACGGCGGCCGTCCGGCTCGATGTCACCCACGCCGCCGGCACCCGCTTCGAACTGAGCGTCATCGTGGCGGGGGAGCGCCAACGGCTGTCCGCCGGCCGCGGCCGTCCGCTCCCCGAGGGCTCGATGCCCAAGGCCGCCCCACAGGTGACGGCCGCGCACACGGTCGCCCCGGACGACCTGTACGAGAGCTGGGCGCGGGCCGGCCTGCGCTACGGGCCCGACTTCCGTACGGTCCGTGAGCTCACCGCAGGGGACGGCACCGCCAGGGCCGTCCTGCGCAGTGACGCCGAACCCATGCCCTGGCTGGCCCACCCCCTGCTGACGGACGGTGTGTTCCAGGTCGTCAGCTGCGCCCTCCAGGACCTCCCGGGAGGGAGCGGGCCGCAGCCCATGCTGCCGATCGGTGTCGCACGCATCGCCGTGTACGCCGATCTGTCGGTGCTGGCGTCCGGCGCCACCGTCCTGGTCCGCCGGACCGGCGCCGAGGGCGCCTACTCGACGGCCGACGCCGTGCTCCTCGGCCCGGCGGGCGAGGTCGCCGCGGAATTCGACGGCGTACGGATGCGCCGTACGACCGCGGTGGGCCCGGCCGCCGGGGCTCCGGAGCGGTCGCTCTCGCTCGTCTCCCGCGTCCGCTGGCGGCCCGCGCCCGGCCCGGAGCGCGAGCCGGCGCAGGGCACCTGGGTGATCCTGCACCACGGCGACGACATCGGTGAGCTGACGGGGCGCCAGCTGCGCTCCGAGAGTGCCCGGGTGGTGGAGGTCCGCCTCGGCGACTCCGGCGAGCACCTCGTCCAGGGCGGCGACCGCCTCGTCATGGCACACGCCGACGAGGACGGCTTCCGGCGGCTCTGGGAGGCCGTGGGCGAGCCGGTGACGGGCGTCGTGCACCTGTGGAACACCACCGAAGCGACCGGTGACGGCGCGGAGGAGAGCGAATTGCGCACCGGGCTCCACGGGTGCTTCGCCGCCTTGAAGACGCTCGGCGAACGGCAGCGCACCTCCCGTTTCCTCGTGGTGACGCGGCACGCCCAGCCGGTCGTGGACGACGACACACCCGTACCCGCCCGTGCGGCCCTGTGGGGCCTCGTCCGCACGGCGGCCATCGAGTACCCCGGCCTGCGCCCCCGTCTCGTCGACCTCGACGACACCGTCGAAGCGCTCACGGCGGAACTCGGCGACGGACCCACGGAAGTCGGTTACCGGAAGGGCGTGCGCCACGAGCCGGTCCGTGTTCCCGGGCAGCGGTCCCGTCCGGCGCGCCGGTCCATCAGGCCGGGCGGCCGCTACCTCGTCCTCGGCGGACACGGGGGCCTGGGACTGGAGGTCGCCCGCCGGTTCGCCGCGGAGGGGGCCGGACTCGTCGCGCTCGTCAGCCGGCGCGGTGCGGCGGGTGCGGACCCGTCCCGCCTGGCCGGAGCCGGGGCGGCGGGCTGCACCGTCGTGTCGTACGCCGCGGACGTCACCGTCCCGGGGCAGCTCCGGGACGTGGTGGCACGCATCCGCGGCGAGCACGGCGAACTCCACGGCGTGGTCCACGCGGCGGGCACCCTCAAGGACGGACTGATCCGGTCCACCACCGTCGAGGACGTCACCGCGGTGATGCGGCCCAAGGCGGACGGCGTCCGCGAACTCGCCGCCGCCGTCGACGGAACGGACCTCGACTTCGCCGTCCTGTTCGCCTCGGTCTCCGGCACCTTCGGCAACCTCGGCCAAGGCGGGTACGCCGCCGCCAACGCCTACCTGGACGCCTTCGCCCACCGGCGCGGCGCGCCCTGGCTCAGCGTCGACTGGGGCCTTTGGGGCGAGGTCGGCATGGGCACGGCGGTCGCGGACCAGCTCCGGCGCCGCGGCGTCCGGCCGCTGGGCACGGCCGAGGCCCTGGACGCGCTGACCGGCGTCCTGGGAGGCGACGCCCGCCAGGTGGTCATCGCCCACCCCGACGGCGCGGAGCCCCGCCCCGGCGGCACCGGGCCCCGGCCGGACGCCGGTGACCGGCACGCCACCGAGGCCACGCCGACGCGGGCCCGCCCGGAGAGCGACGGCTTGGTCGGCGTGCACGCCGAAGCGGGCCGGGAGCGGGTGGAGGACGAGCTGGAGCGCTTTCTCGCCGAACGGCTCGGCGTGACCCCCTTCGACCGCCGGGTCCCCCTGGCCGAGTACGGCATGAGCTCCATCATGAGCGTCGAGCTGTCGGAGGAGCTGTCCCGCCGGTGGGACCTCCACCTCCCGGCCACCCTGTTCCTGGAGCACGGCGACTTCGCGGACCTCGCACAGGCGTTGACGGACCGGTACGGGGCGGCCGGCGCGGTGCGGGCACCGGCCGCCCGGGAAACCCGTGAACCGGCGCCGCCAACGGCACCGGCAGCACCGTACGCACAGGAAGCGCGCGAGCGCGGCCCGGCCCCGGCCGCGGCTCCTCGGCGGCCGGACACCGGACCGCGCACGGACGTGGCCGTCGTCGCCGTCTCCGGCGACCTGCCGGGAGCGCCCGAGGTCACCGGTCTCTGGCCGCTGCTGCGCGCCGGCCGGCACGCGTTCACCGAGATCCCGGCCGAACGGTGGGACATCGACGCGCACTTCGAAACACGCGGCCCCCACATGACCGGGACCTACTGCCGCATCGGCGCCTTCCTCGACGGCATCGACCGCTTCGATCCGTCGTTCTTCGGGATCTCCGTACGCGAGGCCGAGGAGATGGACGCCCAGCAGAAGCTGCTGCTCGAACACGCCTGGTCGGTACGTGACGAGAGCGGGCTCGCCGGCCGCCGCGACATCGGGGTCTTCGTCGGCGCCACATACACCCACCACCGGGACGCCCGGGGCCTGGACACCGTCGGACCGCACACCGCACTCGGCTCGCTGAACGCCGTGCTGGCCAACCGTGTCTCCTACGCGCTCGACCTGACGGGCCCCTCACAGACCGTCGACACCCTGTGCTCCTCCTCCCTCGTCGCCGTCCAGCAGGCGGTCGCCGCGCTGCGTGCCGGCACCTGTGCCGCCGCGATCGTGGCGGGCTGCCACGTCGGGCTCACCCCCTGGTACTACCGCAGCCTCAGCCAGCTCGGCGCGCTGTCGCAGAGCCCGCCCCGGCCCTTCGACGACCGCGCCGACGGCTTCGTGCCCGGAGAGGGAGCGGTCGCCGTCATGCTCAAGCGGCTCGCGGACGCCGAGCGCGACGGCGACCGGATCTGGGGCGTGATCCGCGGCGCGGCGGTCAACCACGGCGGCCGCGGCAGCGCCCTGCCCGTGCCCCGCGGCGAGGCCCAGGCCGCGGTCATCCGCGCCGCCCTGGCCGATGCCGGCGTGGCCCCGGCGGACCTCTCCCTGATCGAGAGCCACGGCACGGCGACCCGGCTGGGCGACCCGATCGAGATCGCCGCCCTCACCGAGGTGTTCGGCGGCGACCCGGACCGCCGCGCACCGCTGCCCATCGGCTCGGTGAAGGCCAACGTCGGACACCTGGAACCGGCCGCGGGGCTCGCCGGACTGGTCAAGGTCCTGCTGTGCCTGCGGCACGGGGAGATCCCGCCCCTGGCGGGCTTCGAGGCACCCGGCACGCGCCTGGACCTCACCGGAGTCCCCTTGGTGATCCCGACGGAACCGCTGCCGTGGCGCTCCGACGGGCTCCGCCGGGCGGGGATCAGCGCCTTCGGCATGGGCGGCACCAATGCGCACATCGTCGTGGAGGAGTGCCCCGCCGCACCGCCCGCCACGGACACCCCCGTGCCCGCAGGACTGGACGAACACCTCCTGCTCCTGTCCGCGCACACGCCGCGGGACCTGGCCCGGCGCGCGGCGGACCTCGAACGGCTGCTGCGCGCCGAGCCGTCGGCCGCGGGTGCGCTGTGCCGCTCGGCGGCCGTGGGACGCGACCATCTGCGGTACCGCGTCGCGGTCCTCGGCTCCACGGCCGACGCCCTGCTGGCCGGGTTGGCGCGGACCGTGCGCCAGGGTGGCGAGCCCGACGGCACCGTCCTGCGCGACGGCGTGGTCCTGGAGCACGGGCCCCGTACGGCCGGCACCGCGCTCGCGGCCCGGCTGGCCCGCTTCACGCCGCACACCGCCGAACGGCTCGCCGCCCGGCTGCGCGTACCGGACGACCGGCTGAGCACCGGACTGGCCTTCTTCCACGTCGGCGGCGGAACCGTCGACTGGAGCCAGGTGTACGAGGGGACGCCGGCCCGCCGCGTCACCCTGCCGCCCTACCCCTTCCGGACCGCGACCTCGCGGGCACACACCCCGGAAACGGAAGACACCGACGAACCGGACGGCACCGTACACCGGCTGTGCCGCGCCCACCGCGTCTTCGCGGAGGAGACCCTGCCCGGCGCGCTGCCGCTGGCCATGGCGCTGCGCGACGCCGACGTATTACGGCGGGTCGCATTCGTGGGCCGGGGCACCGGACTCCACACCCTCACCAGCGACCTGGACGACCCCGGCCGCACGGGACCGGTCACGTTCCGGTTCGGTGACCGGACCGTCGCCCGGCTCGACACGGGCCGCGCGGACGAGGCTGCGGACGAGGCCGCGGACGGGACGGACGGCGAGCGCGACATCGACGCCCTGCGCGCGGAACTCGACCGGACGCTGGAACCCACCGGCCTGTACGCCTGGCTCGCGGCCAGGGACATGGAACTGGCCGCACCGCTGCGCTCCCTCACCGACATCCGTTTCGGGCCCGCCCGTGTGCTCGCCCGGATCGACGGCCCCACCGGCGGCCGGCTGGAGAGTGCCGTGGTCGCCCTCGACGCCGCTCTGCAGAGCATGGCCGTCCTGACCCTGGCCGACCCGGCCGCGGCGCCGGCGACCTACCTGCCGGTGTCCATCGGGCGGGTGCTGCGGCGGGACGATCCGGCGCGGGCGGCCTACGTACTGCTCGACGCCGACGGCACCGCGCCGGACGGTGTGCGGCGCGGACACGCCGACCTGCTGTCCGCGGACGGCCGGGTGCTGGTGCGCCTCGAAGACGTGTCGTACCGGGCGGTGACGGGGAAGGGCGTACCCGAAGCGGCCGAGAAGCCGGAGGACCCGCGCCACCCGGCCGTGGTCGCGCAGCCGCCCGCCGGGGAGACGGCCACCCTCGCCGCCGTGCTCGCCGTCGTGCGGAACGTCCTGCACGACCCGGGCGTCACACCGGCCACCTCGCTGTCCTCCGCCGGACTCGACTCCCTGCTCGCGACGGCCGTCGCGGCCGGCATCGAGGAGGCCCACGGCGTACGGCTGAGCCCCACGGACGTCCTCGACGCGGCGGACTGCCGCGCCCTGGCCGCACGGGTCGCCGGGGAGACCGCCACCGGGCCCGCCGTCACCGCCGCCGCGGCGCCGCCCGGCCCGGAGGACATGGCCGTCATCGGCCTCGCCCTCGCCCTGCCGGGCGCCCGGAACCCGGCGGAGCTGTGGTCGCTGCTCACCCGGGGAGACACCCGGATCGGCCCCGCACCCGCCCACCGCTGGGGCGCGTACGGGCGGGACGGCGCGACCGACACCGGCGGCTTCCTCGACAACATCGAGGAATTCGACGCCCGCTTCTTCGACTTCTTCCCCAAGCAGGCCGAAGCCCTCGACCCCCAGGCCCGCTGGCTGCTCCGCACGACCTGGGAGGCACTGGAGTCGGCCGGCCTGCCGCCGCGCAGCGTCCCGCCCGCCACGGGCGTGTTCGTGGGCGCCAGTTACCAGCACTACCGCGACTACAACATCCCCGCGGAACTGGACGCCCACAGCGGCCTCGGCAACCACAACGCCTTCCTGGCGAACCGGCTGAGCCACTTCCTGGACCTGCGCGGCCCGAGCATGACGGTCGACACGCTGTGCTCGTCGTCGCTGGTCGCCCTGCACACGGCGGTACGCAGCATCCGCGACGGCGAGTGCGAACAGGCCGTCGTGGCGGGCGTCCGGGTCGCGATGTCGCCGCTGCACTACGTGGCCATGCGCAACCTGCGGGCCCTGTCGCCTTCGGGTGCGTCGCGCCCCTTCGACGCGGCGGCGGACGGATTCGTGCCGGGCGAGGGCGTGGTGTCGGTCGTGGTGAAGCCGCTGGCGGCGGCGCTGCGCGACGGGAACCGGGTGCGCGGCGTGATCCGGGGGAGCGCGGTCAACCACGGGGGCCGTACGAGCGGCCTGACGGTGCCGAGCGCCCGCGCGCAGGGGGACGTGGTGCTCGCGGCCCTGGAGGACGCGGGTGTCCCGCCGGAGACGATCGGATTGCTGGAGGCGCACGGTACGGGGACGGGGCTGGGCGATCCGATCGAGGTGGAGGGGGTGTCCAGGGCGTGGCGGGGGCGCACCGGTCGTGCGCAGTTCTGTGCGATTGGTTCGGTGAAGTCGAATGTGGGTCACCTGGAGCCTGCTGCGGGTCTGGCGGGGTTGGTGAAGTGTCTGCTGGCGATGGAGCACGGGGTGATTCCGCCGACGTTGCATGTCACGCGTCCCAATGACCACATCCGGTTCGAGGACACACCCTTCTACCTCGCCGATCGTGCGCGTCCTTGGCCGCGGGACGGGCATCCGCGCCGTGCGGCGGTCAGCGCGTTCGGCATGGGCGGCGTCAACGCCCACGTCATCGTCGAAGAACCACCGGCGGCACCGGTCCGTGCCGAAGCGCCCACGGGAAACCACCTGGTGCGGCTCACCGGTGCCGACGAGGCCGCCGTACGCGCGCTCGCCACCGCCTACGCCGACCGCTTCGAGACGGCACGCGACGACTGGGAGACCGCGGACCTCTGCCACACGGCCAACGCCGGCCGTTCGTCCCTGGAGTTCCAGACGGCCGTCAGCGGGGGCGACGCCGCCGAGCTCACGGCGGCGCTGCGTGCCGTCGCCTCCGGCAGTGTGCCGATCGCCCGCGCCGACGACGGCCTGACCGCCGAGCAGGTCCTCGGAGGGCCGCTTCCGAGCGGCGGGCCCCGACAGCACACCGCCGTCGTCGAGCTGGTGAGGGCCGGATACCCGCACGTCGACTGGGCGGCGCTCTCCGCGCCCGGAGCCCGGATCACGGACTTGCCGACGTATCCGTTCGCCGCGCAGAAGCACTGGCAGCAGAAGTCCTGGCAGCAGAAGCACTGGCAGCAGAAGCACTGGCACACGCGCGGGGAAGCAGCGGCCGAGTCAGGGGCCGGGCGGCACCCGGAAGCGCTGCGGGTCCAATGGGAGGTTGGTGAACTGCCGGACTACGCAGGGCAGTTGGGCCGTAGTTCGGTGCGCGTCGTCACCACGGACACCGTCCTGCGGGACGCGCTCACGGCGGCGCTCCGCGACCGGGGCGCGGCCGTCGGGGAAACCGGGCTCGGCGCGGACACGATCGTCGTGGCGCACACCGCGGACCCGCAGGCCGACGGGTCGTACGACCTGGGCGCCTTCTGGGCCGAACTCGGCGCCCACATAGCGGCGTTGCCCGCACACGGCACGCTGATCCGTGCAGGACACCACGGTGTGGCCGTGCACGCGGCGGAGCGCGGGCGGCTCCGGCCGGAGGCAGCGGCCATGGCCATGGCGGTACGGGCGGCCTGCGCGGAGAGCCGTAAGCACTCCGCGGTCATCGACCTGGACCCCGCCGACCCGGTTGAGGTCCACGCCCGCCAGCTCGCCGCCGAGTACGCAGCGCTGCTCCACCGCGCCGGCAACGTCCCGGAAGCGGACGCGTCGTCCGGCACCTTCGCGGCCTACCGCAGCGGCGTCAGGTACGTACCGAAGACGGCCGCCGCCGCTCCCGGGCCGTCGTACGAGCCGTCCGGCGCGGGGTACTACCTGGTGACCGGCGGGCTCGGCGCGGTCGGACGGCACCTGATCCGGCGGTTCGTCGACCGGGGAGCGCGGCACGTCGGCGTGGTCGGACGGTCGGTGATCGACGAGGCCCCGCTGCGGGAGCTGTCGGGGCAGGCCGAGCTGCGGTACATGCCCTGTGATGTCTCGGACGCGGCGGCCCTGGCCGCCGCGGCACGGGAGTTCGGGGCGCGCTGGGGCCGCTTGCTCGGCGTCGTGCACTGCTCCGGCGGGGTCAACCCGTTCGGCGCCATGCACCGCAGGGCCTGGGACGACGCCGCGAAGGTGGTCGCCCCCAAGGTGCCCGGCTCGCTGAACGCCGTACGCCTGGCCCAGGCACAGGGCGCCGACTTCGCGGTGCTGGTGTCCTCGGTCGCGGGCGCCCAGCCGCGGGCCGGCCGGGGCCTGGTCGACTACAGCCTGGCCAACGCCTATCAACTCGCCCTGGCCGAGCATGAGAACGACGGACCCACCACGGTCACCGCGCACGCGTGGCCCAACTGGACGGGCACCGGCATGGAGGCGGACGCGTCCTACTCCGCCGTGCATTCCCTGGGCGCCGACGAGGCGGCGGACGCGTTCCTCGACCACGTACGGTCCGGGGGAGCGGTCGTCTTCCCCGGCCGCGCCGCCCCCGCCCCGGAGCGCACCGCACCGTCCGCGACGCGCGGCGCGGCCACGCGGATCCGCGCGGTGATCCCCGCGCCGGCGGCCGGCGGCCGGGACCACGAGGTGATGCGCCGGCATGTGCGGGACGCCTTCGTGCAGGTGCTGGGCGAGGACCCGGGCGACCGGCCGATCCAGGCGCTGGGACTGGACTCCCTGGTCATCGCCGAACTGACCGCCGCCCTGGAGCGGCACGGCGGCCTCGACGTCGATCCCTCCCTGCTGATGCGCGCCCGCACGGCCGACGACATCGCGGCCGGTCTCGCCGCGGCCGCCCCGGGCCGGACCGCCTCCCCTGCCGAAGCGGCGCCCCCGGCCCCGTCCGCGCCCGCCGGCGAGCAGCGTGTCCCGACGCTGAGCGACCTGCTGCACCCGCTGCTCACCCGGGACCGGTGACCATGACGACCGAGCCGAACGAGAGGACTGCTGTGAGCGAGCACGACAGCCGTATCGCCGTGATCGGCATGGCGGTACGGCTCCCGGGGGCCGAGGACGTCACGGACTTCCAGACGCTGCTGCGGCACGACGGGACCGAGGTCGGCGAGGTGCCGCCGAGCCGCTGGGCCCGGAAGCTGTACCTCGGCGACGGTGCCCACCAGGGCACACACCACCGCGGCGGCTTCCTGCTGGACCCGTTCTCCTTCGCTCCCGAGGCGTTCGGCCTGACCGCCGAGGACGCCGTCCACCTCGACCCGCAGCAGCGCGTACTGCTGGAGGTCGGCGCGCGGGCCCTGGAGGACTCCGGCTACCTGGGGACGCGCCGGCGGCTCGACGCGGGCGTGTTCATCGGCGCCCGCATGAACGCGTACGGATTCGACCACGGCCGGGGCCTGGGCGCGGACGATGCGGGACGTCCTGCCGACGCCCCGGCCGACGGGCCCGGCGCCGCCGCTCTCTGGGGGCGGTCGCAGAACTTCATGGCGGCCTGGATGTCCGACCGGTTCGACCTGGCGGGCCCGAGCCTCGTCGTCGACACCGCGTGTTCCTCTTCCCTGTCCGCCGTCTGGCTGGCCTGCCAGAGCCTGGCGGCGGGGGCCTGCGAGCTGGCCGTCGTCGGCGCGGTCGACCTGCTGATCGACCCGCTGACCTTCGTCCTGCTCTCCCGTACCGGAGCCCTGTCCGCGGACGGCCTGTGCCGGACCTTCGACCGCAGGGCCGACGGCTATGTGCCCGGCGAGGGGGCCGTCGCCCTCGTCCTGAAGCCGATGCGGGCGGCACTGGCCGACGGCGACCTGGTCCTCGGCGCCATCGCCGGGAGCGCGGTCAACAACGACGGCCGCACCATGGGCGTCACATCGCCGAACCTCGAAGCCCAGGTGGAACTGCTGGACAAGGTGTACGGGCGGATCGACCCGGTGACCGTCCAGTACGTCGAGACCCACGGCACCGGCACCGCGATCGGCGACCCCATCGAAGCGCGGGCGCTCACCGAGGTATTCGGCCGGCACGGGGTGCCCCGCAACTCCGTGGCACTGGGCTCCCTCAAGCGCCGCATCGGCCATCTGCACTCGGCGGCCGGCCTGGCCGGGCTGGCCAAGGTGGTCGTCCTGCTGCGCGACGGCATCGTCCCGGCGCTGACCGTGGAAGAACCCAACCCCCGCCTGAACCTGGCCGACAGCCCGTTCCACCTCCCCGCCACGCACCGCCCCTGGCCCGATGCGCCCGTACGGCGGGCCGCGGTGAGCGGGTTCGGCTTCGGCGGCACGAACGCGCACCTCGTCGCCGAAGCCGTCCCCCGGGCCCGGCCCGAACCGGACCGCACCGACGGGCCGGACCGCAGGATCCACGTCCTTCCCCTGTCGGCCGACACCCCGTACGCGCTGCGGGAACTGGCCGCCCAGTGGATCGGCTTCCTGCCCACCGTGGCCGACGATCTCGGCGACGTGTGCGCCACCGCCCGGCTGGCCCGTCCGCACCGCTCCGAGCGGGTGGCCGTCTGCGGGGCCGACGCGACGGAGCTGGCGTCCGCCCTGCGCATCTGGCTGCTGCGGTACGACGCTGCCGACTCCGCGGCGCCCGCGAGGCCCGTCGTACCGGTGCGTCCCGAAGCGGGCGAGGCAACTCCCGCCTGGCTCACCGCCCTCGACGGCTCGGTGCCCGCGGTGCACGAGGTCATCGGCCTCTTCGAGACGGCGACCGGGATGCGCCTGGCCGGCTTCTCCGGCGAACTACTGCGCATCAGTGAAGGAATCGCCCTCACGGTGGCGCTGCGCGATGCAGGGCTGCCGGAGAACGCGGTGGACCTGCCCCCGGGGTGGGAGGCGGCCCGCGACTTCGCCTGGGGCCGCCTGCCGGTCGAGGAGGCGCTGGCCGACATCCTCCGCCACGACGGCGATCCGGCCTCCGGGCCCGGGTACGAGGCCACGACCGGCGGCGAACTGTGCGCCCGCCTGGCCCGGACCCGGGACGGCCGGGAGGTGGCCGCCGTGCTCGCCGCGGTCACCGCCGACCTGTTCACGGCGGGCCGGGACATCGACTGGGCCGCCCACCAAGGGGACACGGCGTGGCGCAAGCGCCTGCTGCCGTCGGCCCAGCCGACCGGGCGGGCACTGGACCTCCGCGAACCGCTGCGCTCTCCCGAGCCCGGCGCGCCCACGGAGCCGGTACGGGACGAGGGAGCCGCCGGACACGCCTTCGCGCGGGTCTTCGGGCCGGGTGAGGCGCCCCTCGCGCAGCACGCCGTGTACCGCAGGATCATGCTGCCGGGCGTCGCGTGGCTGGAGTTCCTGCGCGAGGGCGCCGCGCTGCGCGGCGAGCCCTTCCACGGGGTGCGGGACCTGCTGTTCCACCGCCCGCTGATCCCCTCCGGCGCGTGCCGCGTGGTCTGCCGCGTCGACGCGCTGGGGCAGTTCACGGTGGAGGACGAACAGGACGGGGGCCCCTACGTCACCGGCCGCCTGCTGCGCGAGCCCGCCGCCGAGCCGGCTCCCGTACCGGTCGCCGCGCTGCTCGGTTCCTGCGCCGAGGTGCACGCCGGATCGGGTCTCTACCGGTGGCTGCGGCGGATCGGCTACCACCACGGCCGCTACTACCGCAACATCTCCTGGGTGGCGGGTCTCCCGGACGGCGGCACGCTCGCCCGCGTCGAGGGGCGGCGCCAGCGGGAGCTGAACGTGCCCGGCGTCCAGCTGTTCCCCGGGCTGCTGGACAGCGTCACCATCGCGGCGATCGCCCCGGACAACCCGGTGTTCGGCGCCGCCGACGCGTCCGCGTTCATCCCGCTCTCGGCGGGCCGGGTGGACGTCCACGGCCCGCTGGACGACGCGGCCTACGTCCGTACGGAGATCGCCTTCTGGAACGCGGAGGCATGCCGCGTCACACAGACGGTGACCGACGCCACGGGCCGTCCCCTGCTGGTCTTCGGCGACATGTCGTCCAAGCGGGTGCCGCTGGAGGCGTTCGGCGGGGCGGGGGAGCCCTTGGCCGAGGCGGCCGTACCCGGTGACGCACCCGCGACCGCGGCGGGCGCGGCCGGCGGTGGGGAAGCGGCGCCGGCCGCTCCGGCGCCCCCCGCCCGCCCCGCCCCCGCGGCACACGACGGGCGGCCACCGTCGTCCGGACGGGTGCTCGCCTGGTTCCTGGAGCTGACGGGCACCTCCGAGGACGACGCCGACACGGAGTTCCTCTCGGCGGGGTTCGACTCGGTCGGCCTCGTGTCGCTGAGCGAGCGGATCTCCCAGGAGTTCGGGCTGTCCCTCTATCCGACGGTCTTCTTCGAGTACCCGACCCCCCGCCGGTTCGCCGAGTTCGTCCTGGCCGAGGAGCCGGCCCTGGCCGCCTCGCTGATCCCGCCGCTCCAGCCGGACAATACGCCGCCAACTGCCCCGCAGACGCGCTTGGTTGAGCCGGAACCCGTCGCTGCGGCAAAGCCCGCGCCGCCGCCCGGCCCCGTACGCTCCCGCGACATCGCCGTCGTGGGCGCTGCGGTCCGCCTGCCCACCGCCCACACCCTCGCCGGCTTCGCGGACCTCCTCCGCGAAGGGCGGCACACCGTACGCCCGCTGCCCGAAGGCCGCTGGAGCCGCCCGCCGTCCGGGCCCGCCCCGCACGCCTCGTTCCTGGAGGCCGTGGACGAGTTCGACCCGGGCCCGTTCCGGATCTCGCCCCGCGAAGCGCCCCTGATCGACCCGCAGGCACGGATCGTGTACGAGACGATCTGGCAGGCCCTGGAGGACGGGGGACGGGCCGGTGAGCGGGCCGAGGGGAGCCGGACCGGTCTGTGGATCGCGTACAGCCACGACCACTACCACGAGGAACGCGCGCGCCTCGGCGTGCCCGACGGCCGGGGCCTGGGCCTGGAGGCGATGATCGCGAACCGGCTGTCCTACCTGATGGACTGGCACGGACCGAGCGCGCTCGTCAACACGCTCTGCTCGTCCTCGCTGGTGGCCATGCACACGGCCGTGCAGCACCTGCGCGCCGGGGACATCGACACCGCGGTGATCGGCGCGGTGCACGCCGCCCTCAGCCCGGAGTACTTCCGCTCGATGGGCGATCTGATGGCCCTGTCACCGCGCCACCGCTGCCATGCCTTCGACGGCGGCGCCGACGGCTTCGTCCCCGGCGAGGGGGCGGTCGCCGTCGTCCTGCGGCGCCACGACGACGCCCGGCGCGACGGTGACCGGATCCGGGGCCTCGTCAAGGGCGCGGCCGTGAACCACGGGGGCCGTACGACCCGCTACTCCGCACCGAGCCCCCGCGCGCAGAAGGAGGTCGTCTCCGACGCACTGCGGGACGCGGATGTCCCGCCGGAGACGATCGGGCTGCTGGAGGCGCACGGAACGGGGACGAAGCTGGGGGACCCGATCGAGGTCGACGGGCTGGTGCGAGCGTGGCGCGGGCACACCCGCCGTGCGCAGTTCTGCGCGATTGGTTCGGTGAAGTCGAACGTGGGTCATCTGGAGCCTGCTGCGGGGCTGGTGGGGTTGGTGAAGTGTCTGCTGGCGATGGAGCACGGGGTGATTCCGCCGACGTTGCATGTCACGCGTCCCAATGACCACATCCGTTTCGAGGACACACCCTTCTATCTGGCCGATCGTGCGCGTCCTTGGCCGCGGGGCGGGCATCCGCGCCGTGCGGCGGTCAGCGCGTTCGGCATGGGCGGCGTCAACGCCCACGTCATCCTCGAAGAACCACCAGCGCCGCCTGAGGAGGCTCCCCTTCCGCAGGACAGCCACATCGTGCGGGTCGGTGCGGCGGACGAGGCCGCACTGCGTGACCTGGCCGGCGCCTACGCCGACCACCTGGCAGGTACTGCCGAGGGGCTGCTCGGCGACTTCGCCCTGACCGCCAACACCGCGCGGTCCGCCCACCGGTACCGCATCGCCGTGCACGGAGCCACTGCCGGCGAACTGGCCGCCCGGCTGGCCGAGGTCGCCTCCGGAGCCACGCCGCCGACCCGGCACACCCGGACGGCGACCACCACCGCCTTCCTCTTCACCGGACAGGGCTCGCAGTACGCGGGTATGGCCCAGGGCCTGGCGGCGACCGAGCCGCACTTCCGCGACGCCCTCGATGAATGCGCAGGTCTCCTCGCGCCGCACACCGACGTGCCGCTGCCCGACCTCCTGTGGGGCGACGCCCGGCACCTGCTGGACCAGACCCGGTACGCGCAGATCGGCATCGTCAGCGTCCAGGTCGCCCTCGTCGCCGCCCTCCGGGCGGCCGGGGTCCGGCCCGACGTGGTCGCCGGGCACAGCCTGGGCGAACTGACCGCGGCCTGGGCCGCCGGCGTGCTCGCCCTGCCCGACCTGCTGCGGCTGACCGCGCTCCGCGGCGAGCTGATGCAGGCCCAACCCGCCACCGGCACCATGGCCGTCGTCCACACCGACCTCCAGACGCTCACGGCCGGGCTGGCGGCGTACCCGGACATCGAGATCGCGGCCCACAACGCGCCGCGCGTCCACACCGTCAGCGGCCCGGAAGAAGCGCTGGCCCGGTTCGCGGAGGGGAGCACCTTCCGCGTACGGCCCCTGAAGGTCAGCCACGCCTTCCACTCCGCGGTGATGGAACCGGCCCTCGCCCCCTTCACGGACGCCGTGGCCGCGACCCCGCTCACGCCGCCCGTGATCCCCTTCGCCAGCACCCTCACCGGCACCTGGCACAGCGAGGACACGGCCACCGACCCCGGGCACTGGGCCCAGGCGATCCGCCGGACCGTCCGCTTCAGCCAGGCCGTCACCACCCTGGCCGGCACGGGGCCCCACACCGTCTGGGAGGTCGGGCCGCACCCGCAGCTCCTCCCGCTCGCCCGCGCCACGCTGGACGGGACGCGTACCGGCCCCGATCCCGTGTGGATCCCCACGCTCCAGCGGGGCCGGGCGGACCAGCCGCAGTTGCACGCCGCGCTGGTGGCCCACCACAACCACACCGGCGCGGACCTGAACTGGACCGGCCTGCACCACGGCAAACACCAGAAGGTGTCCGCCGTCCCCGGCTACCCCTTCAGACGCCGCCGGTTCTGGATCACCCCCGACGCGCCCGGCACCCCGGAACCCGGCCCCACGACCACCGACAGCACCCACCCGCACGAGACGAAGAGGCCCGAGCACCATGGCTAGCGAATACGGACTGAAGCGACACTTCAACGGCGAGGCCGCGCGCCTCATCGGGGGCAAGGTACGCGCCGTCCACCCCGAGTTCGACGTCGAGGGCTACGCCGCCGAGGTCGAACAGCGCATCCCCGGCAAGGAGCTGAAGGACCGCGTCCTCGTCCTGGCCGAAGGTCTGCGCTCCCGGCTTCCCGGGGACTACCCGGCCGCCGTGGCCCTCCTCGTGCCGATCCTCGGGGACGAACTGGCCGAGGGCGACGGCATGTTCAACACCAGCTGGTTCCTCATGCCGGTGGCCAGGTTCGTGGAGGAGTACGGCCGAAACCACCCCGAGGTGTCCCTGGACGCCATCGAGGCGATCACCCGGTGCCACACCGGCGAGTACGCCATCCGGCCCTTCGTCGAGGACCACTACGCGATGACCATGCAGCGCGTCGCGGAGTGGGCGCACAGCCCGAGCCACAACGTACGGCGCCTCGCCAGCGAGGGCATCCGCCCGCGCCTGCCCTGGGCCCGTACCCTTGACATCTTCGTCAAGGACCCGCGGCCCGTCCTGGAGGTCCTGGAGCCCCTGCGCAGCGACCCCTCCGAGTACGTGCGCAAGTCCGTTGCCAACAACCTCAACGACATCTCCAAGGACTCTCCCGAGATCGCGCTCGCCACCGCGTTGCGCTGGCTGGAGGAAAGCCCCACACCGGAGACCCACTGGATCGTCAAGCACGCCCTGCGCACCCTGGTGAAGAAGGGCGACCAGCAGGCCCTGGCCCTCCTCGGGGCGACCGGCGGGCAGTTCGTCCACGTGTCCGGCCTGCGCGTCACCCCCGCTGCGGTGGCCGTCGGGGACACTCTCGTCATCGACTTCACCGTCGAGAACGCCGACGGCCGGGCCCACAGCGTCACCGTCGACTACGTGGTCCACCACGTGCGCAAGAACGGCCGCAGCATCCCCAAGGTCTTCAAGCTGACGACCCTCGAACTCGCCGCCGGGGAACGGCGGACCGTCCAGAAGACCCACACCCTCAAGGAGGTGCAGACCCGCCGCTACTACGCGGGTGAGCACGCCGTCGACATTCAGGTGAACGGCCTGGTCAAGGCCACCGAGCAGTTCGCCCTGCGCACATGAGCGGGACCGCGGCGCACCTCGCCGCCACCGATCCGCTGGTCGGCGACCACCGGATCGGCGGCACTCCCGTGGTCCCGGCCGCCGCCCAGATCGACGTCGTGCTCACCGCCTGCGACGCCCGGCGGCCCGACCGCGTGTGGACGCTGGAGAACGTCACCTTCACCGCACCGCTCCGGGTGACCGGCTCCGGCGTCGACCTCACGGTGGTCACCTCCGGCGACGGACGGTGCTCGCTCCGCTCGCTCGACGCGGGGGCGGGCGGCGCGCCGGTCGAGCACAGTACGGCGCACGTACGCGACGCGCCCCTGCCGCCACCCCGCTACCTCGACCCGGCCGGGCTGCGGGCCGGCTGCGCCGAGCCCGTCGTACTGGCGGACGTGGCGGCATGGCGGCAGGCCAGCGGCATCACGTACGGGCCCGCCTACCGGGCGATCCGGTCCGCGCACCGCGGCCCGGACCGCATGCTGATGGTCCTGCGCGCGGACACCGGCCCGCACGGGGCCGGGTTCGTGCCGCCGCCCCTGCTCGACAGCGTCTTCCAGGCTCTGGGCATGCTCGACGGCGGGGCGGCCGGGGCGTGTCTGCCCTGGCACGTGGGCCGTGTCGTGGTACGCCGACGGGTCTCCGGCACGGTGCTCGCCCTCGTCGAACGGGACCCGGCCGCCGGGTCCCGGGGCGGTGCCGTACGGGGCAGGGCCACCGTCTGCAACCAGCAGGGCGAAGTCCTGGTCGAACTGGACCGCATCACGCTCAAGTCGCCTGCGGCACCGGCGCCTTCCCGGGAGGCGGAGGAAGCGGGCCGTTCTGCCGCGGGTTCGATCGAGAGCGTCGTCTGGCGGAAGACCGGACCGGTGGCCGCCCCAGCGGCGCGCGAAGGGGCCCTGCTCCTGATCGCACCGCGGCCGGTACCGGCGCCGGACGGCCGGCCCGTCGTCCACCTGACGCCGGACGAACTGACCGGGGAACGCATCGACACGGCGCTCGCGGCGACGCCCGTGGGCACCGTGGTCTACGCCGCCCCGCGCGGCCCGGCCGGCGCGGACCAGGTGGTCGAGGCCCTGCAACGAGTCTTCGTCCTGGTACGGCGGCTCGCGGCACGTCCGCCGATGCCGGATCTCGTACTGGTCACCAGCGGGGCCCAGCAGGTGGCGGGGGAGGAGACCGTCGACCCCTTCATGACCTCGCTGTGGGGGCTCGGCCGCACCATGGCCGTGGAACACCCCCGCGCCACCGTGCGACTGGTGGACCTGGAGGCCGGAGCCGTCCTCACGGCGACCGCGCTGGAGCAGGTACTCGGACACGCCGGGCCGGAACTCGCCCACCGGGCGGACGGCTGGTACCGGCCCGAACCGGAACCAGACGCTCAGCCACCACAACCGCCCAGGGCCGCACAGGCCCCCCGCTTGCGCGGTGGGCGCTTCCTCATCACCGGCGGCATGGGCGGCATCGGCCTGCGGGTCGCGGAGTTCCTGGCGGCCGAGGGCTGCGCCCACCTGACGCTCGTCGGCCGGAACGTCCCGGGCGAGGGGGACACCCGGGCTCGGCTCGACCGGCTCGGCGGCCGCTGCCACCTGGAAACCGTGGCAGCGGACGTCCGCTGCCTGCCGCGGGTGCTCGACGGCGCGGAGCGCTATGACGGCGTGTTCCATGCCGCCGGGGTGCTGCGCGACGCCCTGGCCCGTAACCTGACGCCCCATCAGGTCGAGGAGGTCCTCGGCCCCAAGATCGGCGGAGTGCACGCGATCGCCGACCTGGCCGCGGACAGCGGAGCACCGGGCTTCGTCGCCCTCTTCTCGTCCGTGGCCGCCGTACGCGCCAATCCCGGCCAGAGCGCCTACGCCACGGCCAACGCCTACCTGGACGGCTACGCGGCGCGCCAACGCGCCGCAGGGCAGCCCTGGTTCAGTCTCGGCTGGGGGCTGTGGGACGTCGGCATGGGCGCGCACATCGCCCCGAAAGCCGCCGCGCACGGCTTCCCGGTCCTCACCGCGGACCGCGGTGTCGCCCTGCTGCGCACCGTCCTCGGCCGCCCTCCCGGGCACTACGTCCTGACCGCCGCCGCCAACGCGAAGGAAGAACCCATGACCGCTGTGACACCGGAACGCGGGCTGTGGCTGTCGCTGACCACGGCCTTGCAGAAGATCCTGCACGTCGACGACGTGGCGCCGCAGGACGACCTGCTGGAGCTGGGCCTCGACTCGATGATGGCGGTCGAGCTGGCCGCGTCCCTGTCCGCCGACGGCTTCGAAACCGACCCGATGGCCTTCTTCGAGCACAGTACGGTCGGCGAACTGGCCCGCCACCTCGGACCGCCGGCCGGTACGGCCTCGGCGGCCCCGGCGACGGCGCCGGTCGAGGCTCCCGCTGCCTCAGCCCCGGACCCGGTGCCGGTGCCCGCGGAACGTGAGCCTGACATGCCCGCCCCCGCCGCCGTGCACCGGGCAACGGCCGACTCCTTCGTCCCCGACTGGGACCGGTACCGCGACCCGTCACCCGCCGCTCCCGAGGCGGCCGGAACGGCCCCGCCCGCCAAGACGCTCCGTCCCCCGGCCCGTACCCCCCGGCGCACCCTGCCCGGCCGCCTTTCCAGCAGGCCCGACGGCACCTTCCTCGACCGGCGCATCGATGCCCTCTCGGCGGAGGACCGCGCCATCGTCGCCAAGGACGCCTACTTCTACGAGCCCGTCATCGAGGAGGCGCGGGGCGCCCACATCAAGTTCGACGGCCGCTGGTTCCTCAACTTCGCCTCGTACAGCTACCTCGGGCTCATCGGGCACGACTACATCGAGCAGCAGGCGCTGCGGGCCGTGGAACGGCACGGCACCGGCGCGCACGGCGTACGGCTCCTCGCGGGCACCCTCCATCTGCACCGCGAACTGGAGCTCGCGCTCGCCCGGTTCCTCGGCACCGAGGACGCCGTCGTCTTCTCCAGCGGCTACATGGCGAACGTGGCCACCGTGGGCGCGCTGGTCGGCCCCGGCGACGTCATCATCGGCGACGTCTACAACCACGCCAGCATCCTCGACGGCTACCGGCTGTCGGGCGCCGAGGTCGTCACCTACGCGCACAACGACCTCGCCGACCTGGAACGGGCCCTGAAGAAGGCGGGGGACGCGGGCCGGCTGGTGGTCACCGACGCCGTCTTCAGCATGGACGGCGACGTGGCCGACCTGCCGGGCATCGTCGGGCTGTGCGAGCGCTACGGCGCCCCGCTCATGGTGGACGAGGCGCACAGCCTCGGCGTGCTCGGCCGCACCGGACGCGGTATCACCGAGCACTTCGGCATCGACCCGGCCCGCGTCGACGTGAAGATGGGCACGCTGTCCAAGACCGTGCCCAGCGCGGGCGGTTACGTCGCCGGGCCGAGCGACCTCGTCTTCGCGCTGAAGAACAACGCGCGCGGCTGGATGTTCTCCGCGGCCGTCACACCGGCCCAGGTGGCGGCGGCCCAAGCGGCGATCGAGGTGATCGAGGCCGCTCCGCACCTGCCCGGCGAACTGCGGGCCAGGACGACGCGCTACCGGGAGCGGCTGCGGGCACTGGGCTTCGACACACTGGCGAGCACGACGCCGGTCGTACCGGTCATGTGCCACAGCGCCGAGCAGGCGAACGCCATGGCCCGCGCGTGCCAGCTCGACGGGCTGTTCGTGCAGCCGATCGTCTACCCGGCCGTACCGCGGACGCTGCCGCGGCTGCGGACCATCGTCAGCCTCAGCCACTCGGACGCCGACCTGGACACGGCCGTCGCCACGCTGGAGAAGGCCGGCCGCGCCTGCGGCCTCATCACCTGACCGACGGATACGCACGCGCGGCGGCGCGCCGTGCCGCACGGCGCACGATCACACGGACAACCAAGGGGGAACGGACATGACGGACACCGACCGGACGGCATTCTTCTCGGCCGTACTGAAGGCCATCGCCTCGACCCGCAACCACGGCACCGACCAGGACGAGCACGTCAAGGGCGTGGTGGAACCGGCCGCGCGGATCCGCGCCGTCGAGGAGGAGGGCAAGGACGGGCAGCTCACCTCCGGCGAGACGGGCGAGGTGCTGGAGCTGCTGGAGACCACGTTCCGCGCCAAGCGCACGCCGGACGAGGAGCGGGAGTACTACCTCCAGTACATCGAGAAGGTCTCCGGCGTCAGCCGGGCCTCGTTGGGTGTGTCCACCTGGTGAACGGCTCCGAGATCGCGTGGTACAGCCACGAGATGTGCTTCTGGCACGACCCCGGGCCCGGCTCGGGGTACGTGCCGGTGGGACCGGGCGTCGAACCGCTCCGCCAGTTCGCGGTCGACCCCGATCTGCGCCGTGCCGAGGGGCTGGTCAAGGCATCGGGCGTGCTGGACCGGTACACCTGCCTCACACCGGCTCCGGCCTCCGACGAGGACCTGCTGCTGGTGCATGTGCCGGAACACATCGAGCGCGTCGAGGCGCTGTCGGCGCTCGGCGGCGGTGACGCCGGCGTGTACGCGCAGGTGAACCACCACAGCGCACAGGCCGCGAGGCTTGCGGCGGGCGCCGCGGCGCAGGCTGTCCGGCAGGTCCTGGACGGGCGGTTCCGGCGGGCGTACTGCCTGGTCCGCCCGCCCGGCCACCACGCGGAACCCGACCGGGCGATGGCCCTGTGCCTCTACAACAACGTCGCGATCGCCGCGCGGGCCGCACAGCGTCGCGGGGCGCGCCGGGTACTGGTCCTGGACTGGGACGTGCACCACGGCAACGGCATCCAGCGCGTGTTCTACGACGACCCCGACGTGCTGTACGTGTCGATCCACCAGGACGGTCTGTTCCCGCCGGCCTCCGGCCTCGTCATGGAGACGGGCACGGGCGCCGGCGCGGGCAGCACCCTCAACGTCCCGCTGCCCCCGGGGACAGGACACGACGCCTACCTCGCCGTCGTCAGCCGCGTCGTGGCGCCCGCGGCCCGCGCGTTCGGCCCCGACCTGATCCTGGTCGCGGCGGGCGTGGACGCGGGCGGGCACGACCCGATGGGCCGGATGCTGTGCACCAGCCGGACCTTCCACGCCATGACGTCGATGGTGTGCCGGCTCGCCGACGAGCTGTCCGGGGGCCGGATCGTCTTCGTCCACGAGGGCGGCTACTCGGCGTGGTACCAGCCGACGCTCGTGCTCGGCACGGCGAGCGCGATCGCCGGGCTGCCCGCCCCGCAGGACCCCTTCCTGCACGCGCTGGACCACCTGCCGGGCCAGCGCATGCAACCCCACCAGCGCCGGGTGATCGAGCACTTGGAAGCTCGTCATCCGCTGCTGCTCCGCCCCTCGGCGGGCACCGGCACGGCACGGGGAGCGGCCGATGAGTAGCTGGTGGACGACCATCGGCGGCGGCACCCGCCCGGCGGCCCGGTTCCGCGTGGTGGCCCTTCCGCACGCCGGCGGCTGGCCCTCCGCGTTCCGCTCCTGGTGGCAGGTGCTGCCCGCGGACGTCGAACTCGTCGTGGCCCAGCTGCCGGGCCGGGGCGCCCGTATCGGCGAACAGCCGCTGACCCGCGTCGAACCCCTCGTCGACGCGCTCGCCCGGTGCCTCGCGGACCTGCCCGAGCTGCCGTACGCCGTCATCGGGCACAGCTTCGGCAGCGTACTGGCGTACGAACTCACCCGGACCATGGAGCAGAAGGGGCTCGCGCCCGAGCTGCTGGCCGTCTCGGCGCGTCAGCCTCCCTGCTTCGCCGGCGAACCGCCCTCCACCCACCTCAGGAGCGACGCCGACCTGCTGGAGCATCTGCTGGACATCGGCGGCATCGCGCCGCAGCTGATGGACCGGGCGGACCTCGTCCGGCCGTCGCTGCGCGCCATCCGGGCGGACCTGGAGGCGATGGAGCGCTACGAGCGGCCGCTGTCGGGCACCGGCGTGCCCATCCTGGCGCTCGGAGCCGCCGACGACCCCGTCGTCGACGCCGACCGGCTGCACCTGTGGTCCCTGGAGACGACCGGCGGCTTCCGGCGGCTGATGTTCACCGGCGGCCATTTCTACCTCTACGAAGCCCCGCACGCCGCGGCCGTCGCCCGCCATCTGGTGGCCGGCCGCACGGGTGCGCCGGGCGGGGGCCGCGTCCCCCGCCCGCCCCGCCGCCCGGCACCCCTACCGGCCGGCGATCCCGAGCACTCCTTGGAGGAGACAAGTTGAGCACCGTCACCGATACCTCCCACCGGGCCGGACCACGGGAGTGGCTGGGCCTGGCCGTGCTGGCGCTTCCCACGCTGCTGCTGTCGATCGACGTGAGCGTGCTGCACCTGGCGGTCCCGCACATCAGTGAGGGCCTGAACCCGTCGGCCGCCCAGATGCTGTGGATCATCGACATCTACGGCTTCCTGATCGCCGGCTTCCTGGTGACCATGGGCACGCTGGGCGACCGTATCGGCCGCCGGAAGCTGCTGCTGATCGGCGCCGCCGCCTTCGGCGTGGCATCGGTCGCCGCCGCCTACGCCAACGGCCCGGTCCAACTGATCGCGGCCCGCGCGGCGCTGGGCATCGCCGGGGCCACCCTGATGCCGTCCACCCTGGCGCTGATCAGCAACATGTTCCGGGACGCCCGGCAGCGCGGGGTGGCCATCGCCATCTGGATCACGATGTTCTCCGTCGGCATCGCGCTCGGCCCGGTGGTCGGCGGCGCCATGCTGGAGTTCTTCTGGTGGGGTTCGGTCTTCCTGCTCGGCGTGCCCATCATGGCGCTGCTGCTGGTGGCCGGTCCGGTGCTGCTGCCGGAGTACCGCGACGCACAGGCGGGCCGGATCGATCTGGCCAGCGTGGCCCTGTCCCTGGCGACGATCCTGCCGGTGATCTACGGCCTGAAGGAGATCGCCAACGACGGGGTGTCCGTGCCGCCGCTGCTGATCCTCGTCGCGGGCCTGGCCGTGGGAGTGGTGTTCGTCCGCCGGCAGCGCGCCGTGGCGAGCCCGCTGCTGGACTTCCGCCTGTTCGGCAACCCCGCGTTCCGCACGTCCCTGGTGACGCTGCTGCTGTGCATGCTGGTCGCCGGCGGCACGTACCTGTTCGTGACGCAGTACCTGCAACTCGTGGGCGGACTCTCGCCGATGAAGGCCGGTCTGTACCTGCTGCCCGCCGCCTTCGCCCTGATCGTGACGTCCGTCGTGTCCCCGATCGCCGCGAGCAAATTCCGGCCGGCGTACGTCGTCGCCGTCGGCCTCGGCGTCTCGGCGCTGGGGCACGTCATGCTGGCGCTCGCGGACAGCACGTCCGGGATCGCGCAGGTCGTGACCGGTTTCGCCTTCGTGTACGCGGGCGGCGGCCCGCTCATCGCGCTGGGCACCGACATCGTGGTCGGGTCGGCGCCGCCCGAGCAGGCCGGATCCGCCGCGGCCATGTCGGAGACCAGCACCGAACTGGGCATGGCGCTCGGCGTGGCGGTTCTCGGCAGTGTCGCCACCGCCGTGTACCGCGGTGGGGTGGACGTTCCCGCCGGGGTCCCGGACGGTGCAGGGGACACGCTCGCCGGCGCGCTGAAGGCGGCGAAGGACCTGTCCTCGGACGTGGCCGCGGCGTTCGTGGACTCGGGCCGGGCCGCGTTCACCGACGGCATGAACGTCATCGGTGTCATCGGCGCGCTGCTGGCGCTCGGGACGGCCGTGCTCGTGGCGGTCGTCATCAAGAGTCCGCCCACGGGCGCGGCCGTGGAGATGGCCGAGAGCCCCGTCGAGCCCGCGGAGCAGCCGGCTTCCTGACCCGCCGGACCGGGTGGTGCCGGAGTGCCGACGGGCAGCACCACCCGCCGTCATGTCCGCCCGTATCGCCGCCGCCGCACCCCCGTGGGCGGCGGCGACCCATGTTGACATACCGACGGTACGTCATTAGGTTCACTCGCATACCTTCGGTACGTGACTGGAGATGGCACTCCATGCTGACCAGCCTCCGCCCGGTGATCTGTACCTCACGCCTTGAGGAGTCCCGCGAGTTCTACACCCAGCTGTTCGGATTCAAGGTCACTCACGAGACGGCGTGGTACGTCGGCCTCGGCCGCCCCGGACCGCCACCTCACGAACTCGCCCTCCTCGACGACACCCACCCGGCTCTCCCGGGGCCCTGCCGACGGCCGCTGCGCACGGCCCGCCTCACCCTCGAAGTCGAGGACGGTAAAGGCGAGTTGGAGCGCATAGCCGCGTGTGGGGGACCGGTGGCGGGGAGACGTCGGTGCGGCACTGGTAACCCGGTGGGGAACGACCTGTTCGTCACGGACCCGAGTGGTGTGCTCATCCATGTCGTCGCACTGAGATGACCTGCCGACCGGCGCTCGCGGAGGGCCGGCGGCCAAGGGGGGAGGGCGGTCGTGCCCGCAAGAGTCGATCCCGAGACGGCGGTCGCGGTCATGCGCGCCGCGGGTCTCGAACCATTGGAACCGTATCCCGGGGCCAACGTGGCCTGGAGCAGCCGCTGCACGAAGAACGCGCACCTGGTCGCGCCCACGTTCACCTCGGTGCGCGTCGGCGCGAGCGCCGGATGCCGGTACTGCGGACGCATCGCCGCGGGGGAGCGCCGGCGGGCCGCCGGGCGGGCCCGGGCCGAGGCGGACATGCGCGCCGCGGGCTTCGAGCCGCTGGAGCCGTACCCGGGTGCCAGGGCCCGGTGGCCCTGCCGTCATGTGGTCTGCGGCCGTACCGTCCATCCGCGGCTGTTCGGCATCCGCGCCGGCAAGGGCGGCTGCCGTGCGTGTGCGGGACGGGCGCCGGTGGGCCAGGAGACCGCCGAGGCGGAGATGCGCGCGATCGGCATGGAGCCGCTGGAGCCGTTCCCCGGCCGGGTCCGCGACCGGTGGATGTGCCGCTGCACGACGTGCGGCCACGTCGGCGCCCCCACCCTCAACAACATCCGCCGCGGGCAGGGCGGGTGCTATGCCTGCGCCCACCGCGCCGCCGTCGCCCGCCGCGCGGGCTGACCGGCCCACCGTCCGTACGGAAACGGGCGCCCCCCGGGGGGCGCCCGTCGCTGTCACCTGACGCGCAGGGCCTCCAGCATCGCCACCAGTGCCGCCTGCGTGGCGTCCAGATCGCCCGGGCCCGACGACGCGGCCAGCCACAGCGCCGCCTCGTTCATCGCGCCCGACAGCAGATGGGTCAGCGGCTCGACCGGCTGAGCGGCGATCCGCCCCTCGGCGATGAGGTCCCCGAGCACCTGCGCCAGGTGCCGCCCCGAAGTCGTCTCGTTCATGGCCCGCCACTCGCTCCAGCCGAGGACGGCGGGCCCGTCGACGAGCATGATGCGCTGGATCGCGGGATCGGTGGACACGGTGAGGAACGCCTGGCACCCGGAGACGAGCTGTTCCCAGGGGTCCTCCCGGACGTCCGCCGTCTCGGCGATCCGCTCGGCCACCTCCTGCTGCACCTGTTCCAGCACGGCCCGGAACAAGTCGGCCTTGCCGGAGAACTGGTGATACAGCGCGCCCTTGGTGACCCCTGCCGCCCGGACGATCTCCGACAGCCCCACGCTCCCGTACCCCAGCGCGGAGAACAGCCGCCTGCCCTCCCGCACCAGCGCCTGCCGGGTCTGCTCCCGCTGCTGGGCCCGAATTCCCTGAGTCATGCTCTCCCCGTTCCTCACGTACTGAAGGTACGTCAATGTGGTCCGGGGTGGCGATCCATCTGCTGGGGGATGTGTCCCGACGGCACGGGAGGGTCGGGGCCCACGGGTGCGGGGACTGGTCCGGGTGTGGCCGTGTGGGGCCCGGCGTCAGCGCGTCGGGCCCCACACGGAGGGTGGAGGTCAGGCGTCGCCGTTGAGCATGGCGGCGGTCAGGACGTTGCCGGCGACGCCCCAGCCGCCGTCGGCGACCTCGTCGACCAGGACGACGGTGGTGGGGCGGGCCCGTTCGCCGTAGATCTCCGCGTACAGGTCGGTGGTGCGCTCGACGATCTTTTTCTTGTCCTCGGCGGTGACGGTGCCCGCGGGGACCTTGAAGTGGGCGAAAGGCATGGGTGTTTCTCCTTGCGTGGGTTTCTTGTGTGGTCTGGGAGGTGGTGCGGACATGCGTGTCCGGGAAGGGGTCTGGAACGGGTGGCCGTGGGGTTGTGCCACGGCTGGTGGCGGGGTGGTCAGAGGCCGGCGTGCGGAGACAGCAGCTCGTCGATGCCGATGCGGTGGAAGAACTCCGCGCGGATGCGGTCGTAGACGACCGACACCACCTCGCTGCCGTCGCGGCTGGGGTCGACGTGGGTGCGGAACGGGCGTTCCCCGTGCGGCAGACCGATGACCCGGACGATGTCGCCGGCCACCTCCGCGGCATCGTGCCCAGGCGGGAAGATCCTGCTCAGGCCGTGGGCCATGGTGTCCCTGAGCCGGCCGTAGGGCGCGTCGTACTCCGCGGCCCGCCGGGTGTCGGCGGGCGCGCCGGCGCGGGTGAAGTGGTTGGTGCCGCTCGGGTAGGCGCCGGGGACGACGAGGGTGGTCTCGATCCCGAACTTGATCAGCTCGGCGGCGTAGCTCTCGGCGAGAGCGTCCATCGCGGCCTTGGCGGCGAAGTAGGGCCCCAGGAAGGGCGGGTGCCCGCCCCGGGTCGAGGAGGAGCCGACCCACACGAGCAGGCCCCGTCGCTGGTCACGCATGACCGGCAGCACGGCACGGTTCACCCGCTGTGTGGACAGCACGTTGATGTCGTAGACCTCGGTGAGCTGAGCGACGGTGAATGCCTCGGCCGGTCCGAGGACCATGTGGCCGGCATTGTGCACCACCACGTCGATCCGCCCCTGCTCCGCCCGTACGTGGTCGATGGCGATGTCGACCGACTCCTGTTCCTGGACGTCCATCTCCACAGCGGCCACCCGCACGCCGCGGTCCTGTTCGAACTGGGCGAGCGCGGCGACAGCGGGTGCGTTGCGCTCCGCGGTGGCGCGCATTCCGGCGTACACGATGTGTCCGGCCTCGGCCAGGGCTCGTGCGGTGAGGTTCCCGAAGCCGCTGGAGGCGCCGGTGACCACCACGATGTTCGGCTGCGTCCTCACACCAGGCCGCCGTTGGCCCGCAGGACCTGGCCGTTCACCCAGTGCCCCGCCGGGCTGGTGAGGAAGGCGACCACCTGGGCGATGTCTTCCGGGGTGCCCAGCCGTTCCAGGGGCGGGGCCTTGGCGAGCTGGTCGATCTGTTCGGGTGTCTTGCCTTCGAGGAACAGGTCCGTGGCGGTGGGGCCGGGGGCGACGGTGTTGACGGTGATGTCCCGCCCGCGCAGCTCGCGGGCGAGGATCGACGTGAGCGACTCGACGGCCGCCTTGCTCGCCGCGTACGGGCCGTACGCGGGGAAGCGGGTGCCCACCACGGAGGTCGAGAACCCCACGAACGAGCCGCCCGCGCGCAGCCGCCGGGCGGCCTGCTGAGCGACGACGAAGGCGCCACGGATGTTGGTACGGTGCACGGCGTCGAGCACCGCCAGGTCGAGTTCGGCGATCGGGGACAGCGCGAGTCGGCCCGCGCAGTTCACCACGACGTCCACGCCGCCGAACTCACGCTCCGCCCGGTCGAACAAGGCGGCGACCGCGCGCTCGTCCGCCACATCGGCCTGGGCGTGAATCGCCTGTCCGCCGGCGGCGGTGATCGCCGTCACCGTTTCCCGGGCGGCTGCCGCGTCGCGGGCGTAGTCGACCACCACGGCCAGGCCGTCCTGGGCCAGCTTGAGGGATACCGCCCGGCCGATACCGCGTGATCCGCCGGTGACGACGGCAACCCGCCCGGCCGCCGGGGGAGGAACGGGAGGGGGAGTGGGGTGGTTCGTAGTCATGTCCTCCACGATGCGCGGCACCGGCCGGCGGAACCAGGGGATGCCATCCCCTGGGTCGGCGGCCCGGCCGGACGCAGAATGGCGGGCATGGGTTCTGCCAGATACACCGAGCTGGGGGCTTTCCTGCGCTCCCGGCGCGCCCGCATCCGTCCGGCCGACGTGGGCCTTCCCCATGGGCCTCGCCGCCGGGTGCCCGGGCTGCGCCGCGACGAGGTCGCGCAGCTCGCCGGCGCCTCGGTGGACTACTACAACGAACTCGAACGCGGCGCCGGATCCCAGCCCTCCGAGCAGATGATCGCCGCGCTGGCGCGGGCCCTGCGCCTGACCGCCGACGAGCGCGACTACCTCTACCACCTGGCCGACCGCCCGGTGCCCGCGCCCGGCGGACCCGCCTCGCACGTCCACCCCGGCATGTCCGACCTGCTCACCCGCCTGACCTCGACCCCGGCCCAGGTGATCACCGACCTGCACGTCACCCTCGTACAGAACCCGCTCGCGGTGGCGCTGCTCGGGGACCACTCCGGCTTCAGCGGCGCCCGGGCCAGCTTCATCCACCGCTGGTTCACCGAACCCGACGCCCGGCAGCTGTACCCCGAAGCCGACCACCCGGCCCAGTCCCGGGCCTTCGTCGCCGACCTACGGGCGGCCGCCGCCAGACGCGATGCCAAGGACACCGAAGCCGGCTCGATGATCGGCACGCTGCTCGGCGCCTCCCGCGAATTCGCCGCCCTGTGGGCCGACCACGACGTGGCATTCCGGCGCGACGACCGCAAACGTCTCAACCACCCGACGCTCGGCCTGGTCGAGGTCAACTGCCTCAACCTGTTCAGCGAGGACGGCCGGCAGCGGCTGCTCTGGTTCACCCCCGCCGTCGGCACCGACAGCGCGGACCTCCTGGACCTGCTCGCCGTCCTCGGCACGCAAGAAATCACCGGCCCGACACGCTGACCGCCTCCCCGCCACCGCGCGGTATGGACACAACCCCGCCCGGCGCAAGGGAGCTCAGACCAGCAGCGAGGTGGCCGACTGCCGAGCGGGCCGGGAGCGGCGCAGATCGCGAGTGATGTTGACGCGCTTGAGCCGGCGGTCGCGGCCGTCATAGGCGGCGACGAATGGCTTGCGGCCGTGCACGGCCTGGTAGTTGTCGACGATCAGCAGCGAGCCCGCGTCCAGGGCGACATCGTGCAGCCCGTCCTCGATGAGCGCCGTGATGGTGTCGGAGGCCCGCTGGGCGGCCGTGTCTCCGGGCGCTGGGCTCATATAGGCCGGGTCGATCCGCAGATACGGGTCGTCGGGTCGCCGAACAGGACGGCGACGCGTTCGGGCGTGTCGTCCATATCGGCGGTCGCCGCGAAGTGTGCGGCGCGCCGGCCGCCCGCCGGGTTCTGCCCGGGCGTGTGCGAGGTGTCGGGGCGGATCAGATAGCGCGGTTCCAGGAGCGTGGCCCGGTCCTCGGCGGTGAGGCCGGCCAGGTCGGGCCGGCCCAGGGGGGTTGCGGCCCGCCGGTGGTTGCGCAGGCACAGCAGGCCCAAGTAGTCGCAGCGCAGCGGGTGGAAGGCGTCCTCGGTGTGCCACAGCAGTTCGTCCCGGCTGCTGGAGCCCATCTGCTCGGTCTCCTCGCCGGGAATGGGCAGCACGTCACGGACGAGTCGGCCGCCTTGCTGGGTGGTCCAGCCGAATGCCTCGCCGAGCAGGGCCGCGTGCAGCAGAGCAGCAGTTCCTGGTCCCGGGTCCGCAAAGGGCGGCCTGTTGATCGCCAAGATGGGCAGCGGACACCGCCGGCGTCATCCGCTATCCAACCAGCCGAACGGATGGCGCAACGGCTGCGCGAACGTTCGCATGCTCCGGGGTCAAGCCGGTGCCGCTGCGGTGCTCGTCTGCTGCCCGCGGTGTCGGTGACCTCCCGTTTTCGGCTCCCGTGCCGACGCGGCTCCGCTACGTCGCGGCCGGGGCGAGGCGGATGCCGCGGGGCGGGCCCGGATCCGCACCGGCGCGGGCGGGGCCGCGGGGAGGGCGCCTACAGCACGGTTCTCTGGCGGGGGGCTTCGCCGATCAGGGCAGGTGGCGGCCTTGGCGTGGCCCTGTCGTTTCCCGGTTGCGGGGCCGGGGGAGGTGAGGGTTGCGGTTGCGGTCGGTGGGTTCGTAGGAGATCCGGTAGCCGCACTGCACGCACTCCTCACGGACCACCACCCCGTCCTGAAGGCAGGCGCGGTGGTGTTCCGGTGCGCAGCCGTGCAGCGCCATGGTGGGAAGCGCGACCTTTCCCTTCGGCCGCACTGCGGCCGGTTCCTGCTCAGGGCGGATGGCTGGGGCGTGGTGTTGCTGCCGGCCGAGGAGGCCAAGGTGCGAAGGCGTGCCGACGTGTGCGTTCATACGGCTCTCCACAGCAGAAGGGACACCGCCGCCGTCCGTGGGCGCGGCGCTCCTGGATGGCCGAGGCCGGCTGGGCGGCAGTGCCGAGCGATGCCTCGCGGCGCAGTTCCAGAGCTCGGTACGGACGGCATGCCAGGAAGGCATAGCCCAAGGACCGTAGGTTGGGTTGCCGGCGCCGCGTGATGTTCCATCAGCTCCTCCGCCTTCTTCGGGGCGCCTATGTGGTGGGAGCAACGACAACCGGAACCTTCGGGCACGTGCCGTCGCACGATGTTCACCCGATAATCACGGCTGGTGGATAAACGCTACTGCAGCGGCGGCTCAGTGAAGAGCGCGTTGGGGGGAGCGGCGAGCCGGTCACCGTGCGGTCGACCATGGGGCGAAGGGCCGGGCCCGGGCGGGTGAGCAGGAGTACGCCTCCCGCCGAGCGCGGACGCATCGCCTTGCGGGCCAGCACGGTCAGGGAGTTGAAGGTCACGGCACCGGATGACGGAGGCGAGGCAGCTCACGGTTTCCCACGACCCGTCGGGCAGATACCGCAGGAGGTACTGGGCGGGTCGGCGCAACGGGATCAGGGCCTTCCCCTATACGGCGCTGGACGCCTCGGCCGAAGGGACGCAGGGTTCCGGCCATGCGCTCACCGTGCTGTCGGGCATACCCGTCCGCCTCAACGCCATCCGCCCGAGCGGCGCTCGCGAAGCTCGGCGCCTTCTCGCGCTCGTCGGGCAGCCGCTCCCGCTCGCCGCACGAGTTCACGACGGCACCTGGCGGTTCGCCCGATCGATCACTGCCCACGCTGGCAGTGTGCGTCGCGCGTGCGAGGTGGTGCAGCACTGGTGAGACGGGGCTGGAGCGCCCGGCAGTGGGTCATGCCGTGCCGTCGTTGAGGTGGAGGCGGTGGGTGAGGATGTCGCGGGCGACGTCGAGCAGGGCCAGGTCGTGGGTGTAGGCGTGGGCGCGTAGGCGCAGGAGGGCTTGGTCGAGGGGGAGGCGGAGCTGGACGGCGAGGACGCCGGCGGCCTGGTGGACCTCGGCGCGGTGCAGGGCGAGTCCGGTGCCGTGTTCGCCGGTGAGCAGGCGGGCGGGCGAGGTGCGCAGGAGCAGGGTCAGTGCGGCGCGGGCGAAGCGTTCGGTGGCTTGCTGCTGTTGGGCGGTGGGCGGGCCGGGGTGGATGCGGTAGACCGTCAGGACGCCGGCGGGGACGATGCCCAGGCGCAGCGGGACGGCCACGACGGCGCGGGCGGGGGTGGTGGTGGCGGCGGGCAGGAACTGCGGCCAGCGGTCGATGGGGGTCCGGGTCAGGTCGGGTTCGGTGATGGTGCGGCCGGTGCGGGCCGCGTCCAGGGTGGGGCCTTCGCCGAGGGTGTATTGGAGGTCGTCCAGCATCGGGCCGAGCCGGCCGGCTGCATCGTCGCTCCAGACGAGTTCGAGGTGGCCGCGGGGGGTGGCCAGGCACAAGGTCAGCGCGTCGTGACCGAGCAGGCGCGCGGTGGCCCCGGGGGACAGGGCGTCAAGGCTCCGGCCGGTGCGCACGGTGTGGCGCAGCCGGTCGAAGAGGGTGTCGATCTCGGCGCGGGGCATGGTCCACCTTCTGTCGCGGGCACGGCGGCCACGGCGGGGTGCCGGCGGGCCGGGGCGCCGCTGGGTGCCGGGTGCGGCCGGGCGGTCACGAGCGGGACAGTTCGTCGGGGACCGTGCCGTGGGCGACGTCGGTGGCCAGGTCGGTGAGCTTGCGCCGGCGGGCGCGGGCGTGCGCGCGCAGCCGGTGGAACGCGTCGTCCAGGCTGATGCGCAGGCGTTCGGACAGCACGCCCTTGGCCTGTTCGATCACCAGGCGGCTGTCCAGGGCGGTGGTCAACTGCTCGATCAGAACGGCCTGGTCGTGCAGGTCGTGCCGGTGGCCGAAACAGGACGCGGCGGCGTCGGCCAGCGCCTGGGCGATGCGCAGGTCCGATCCGTCCGGCAGGGCCCCGGCGTCCTGCTCGCCCATCAGGTTCAGGGCGCCGACGGTCAGGGCGGGGGAGCGCAGCGGCACCGCGGCCACGGCGGTGATGCCGACCCGCTGGGCGCGGCGGGCGAATCGCGGCCAGCGCATCGCCGCCGGGCCGGTCAGCACCGCGGTGGGCACGGCCGTGCCGTCGCGGGTGGCATCCACGCAGGGGCCCTCGTCGAGGTCGATCTGGTCGTCCTCCAGATGGCGGCAGCGTTCGTCGGAGGCGGTGGCGTACTCCACCCGCCCCAGGTCGTCGAGAACCGTGACGCCGGCCCCGGCCACCGGCAGCAGGGCCGTCGTATGTCCGGTCAGGTCGTGCAGCAGCTCCAGCGGATCGAAGTCCGCGGCGCGGTGGACCAGATCGCGCACCGCTTCGGCGATGCGCACTTCCCGTGGGGTCGCAGGCATGAACGCCACCGATCGGCAGGCTCCCGCCTCCACGGCGTGAAACGCGGGGACAGGGCGTGCGCCTACGAGCGGTGGGAGCGAAAGTCCGGCCACAGAGGGCCGCGAATGCCCGCGGACGGGAACCGCTGCATGCCACCTGCCTCCCGCCTGACCCGCCCCGGCCGCCGCTCGGGCCGGCTCCACCCGGCCCCGGCGACCTTACGGTGCAACTGCCAGACTAGCGCCGCCGGTCCGGCCCTCACAGGGGGTGTCGCGGTTGTGAAGGGTGGCTTTGCCGGGCCGCTGACGACCGGGCGAGGTGGCGTACGTTGCCGTAGCCGGGCTCGGAGGTGCGGACGGAGGCGCCCTGCCGCAGGCCGCTCTCGTACGACCGCGCCCCGGCAGCGGTTCGCCGGGCCGGAAGCGGACTGTTTACCCGCGGCGGGGGGACGGCTTTCCGCCGCCCGTACCTCTGGCTGGTACCGGCGAGCCCTTCGCACCTGTTGTCCTACGGGCCCTGACGGCACGCCGTTGCACGGACAGGACCGCCACCGCCCGGTCTCCACACAGCCAACCCGTACGGCAAGACCAGCGGGCCAAGCCGAAAGGCGCCGCGGGCACAGGGCGTCCGGCCTCGAACGCGGTTACCGGCCATTGGAGGCCGTCAGCATCTGCCAACGCATGCGCCCCTGTTCTCGGACGGGATCGAGCAGGCCCCAGGCGGCCCAACGCTTCTCTACAATCCGCCCATGTCCCTTTCGCGTGCGTTGCCCGTTCACCGCACCGCAGTTGACCCTGCTGGTGCCCACTATGCGTCGGCGTTCGCGGCACCCGTTGCGGGCCTGCCACCGCTGTCGCCCGAAGCATGGGCCCGGATCGTCTTCGAAGAGGCACCCGTCGCCCTGCAGCGATGCCTGTATGCCGCGTGGCGTGGCGGGCTCGGCCTGCGATTGGGCCCACGCGGCGCACGCCGGCACGTGCTGGGCTGGCCCATCACGGCCACCGGACCCGGCTCGATCACGTTGGAGGCGCGTTCCCCGTTGCTCACCGCCCGCAATGTCATCCGCGTCGGTGGCTCGTCCGTGACCTGGTCGACCTTCGTGCACAGCACCGGCCGTACGGGCCGAGCCGTGTGGGCCTTGGCCGCCCCCCTGCACCACCAGGCTGTTCCGCTTCTCCTGAAGCGTGCGACCCGCAGGGTGGCCGCACGGGCTTGACACGTTCACCGTGAAGGCTCGGCCCTGGCACTCCTTGTCGCCCGAGCTGGCGCAAGGCACCTTTCACCACCGGCGCACGACGACGGGAGACGGCAACGGCCGGCCCACCTGAAGTCCATCAGGCGCGCTTTCTAGGTCGACGTAGCGTGCGGAATATCCATCGATCCGAGTTGCTGGCTGCTCTCGGACCCGGCCCCGTCTGTGTCTCGGGCGGGGCTTTCCCTTGGCTGCGTCTGCCGTCGCCCGTCTGCTGGGCGATACCGTCGGCGGCGGTGCCCGGACCCATGGCGAACACGGGCTCTCCGGGCGGGTCAGAGGAAGGCTTCGGCGGCCAGGTGCAAGGTGGTCAGTATCAGCAGTTGCGCGCCGCCGTCCTCACGGTACGAACCGGTCGACGGCGCGGCGCAGCCCGTCCGGGGCGACAGGCGACGAGCTTGTCATCGAACAGGGGGAGCCGTCGCGCGGCGTTCGGGCGAACAGCTGCCGGGCGTGGACGGTCAGGGCGTGCTCGGCGACTTCGGCGAACGACTCCCGCAGCTTCGGCTGGGTCACGTCCTCGCCCAGCCCGAGGGGGCCAGGCGGCGGCGCTGGAGCTGTTTGAGCTGACGCCAGTCGATCGGCAGCCGCTCGCCGAACTGGACTACCACCACCAGACCTGCTCAGCCGTCGGCCGGGTCACCGCACGCACCGAATGGCTCCTCCCCGGCTACGCTCCCCGGCACGCACCACTCCGCCGCCCCCTCGCCCGCAAGCTCCGCCGCCACGGCCTGCCCGCCCACCCGGGCCGCAACACCGCCCTGCTCGCCCTCTCCAGTGACCCGCCCGCCTCGGCCCTCAGCAAGACCCTCGGCACCAGCATCACCTGCACCCTCCGATGGCCCCGCCGAGCGGCCCGGGATGGGAGTGCCCACCTGGCTTCTGGAGTGCCTGCCTGGCTTCGCGGCAGCCCACAGCAGGCCCGGTCCACCGATCCTGCCTGGATCACATCCGAACTCGGCGTCTTTCGGCTGTCATCGGTCTCGGCCAAGCTGAGTACATGACAGGGCAGGAGAAGAGCGGTTCCCCGGGTGCTCAGGGCTCGCGTGGCGCGATCCTGGCCGAGCATTCCGCACGCCCCCGGGCGGTGATCGTGCACAATCCTGCGCCACTGGGGGCATTTTACGGGCTGTCGGCCGTACCAGCAGAGGAGGCACAGCGCCGCTACCTGTTCCGAGAACGGGTGGACTCGCAGCGGGCCTCCGACGAGCACGACGGGCTGGTGCGCGCGATCTCCCGCGCGGGAGTCTCAGTGATCACGTTGCGATCGCTGGTCGGCGCCACACCCCATTTCGCCCAGGCCCGCACCAACCCGAACCAGCTCTTCACCCGCGACGCTGCGATCACCCTGCCGTGGGCACCCGCCCTGTATCTGTCCGCGCGCATGGCCGAGCCGCTGCGCCGCCCGGAAGAGGCGACCATGGGCGCGGCGCTCGAGGCTCTCGGCCTGACCCGCCTGGCCTGGGAAGGCGGCCACGGGACGGTGCTCGAAGGAGGCGACTTCGTACCGTTCGTCCGGGAAGGGCGTCGCTGCGTCTTGCTCGGCTACGGCACCCGCACCACCCTCACCACAGTTCCGCGACTGCGCGAGGCGCTGCTACCCGACCATGCCGACGAACTCATCGCCGTCGAACTCGCCCGCGGCAGCCTCAACCTCGACGGTACGGTCCTCCCGGTCAGTGACACGCTCGTCATCGCCGCACCCGACAACATCGTCTCGGCCACGCACTGGGACAGCACCGGAACCCGGGCGGTGGACCTCCTCGGCCTCTTCGAGGAGTTGAACATGACGGTGGTGCGCGTCGGCCGGCACGCCGCCCGCACGCAGGAGGCGTGCAACTACCTCTGCCTCGGCCCGAACACGGCCATCGGGTACGACATGTGCAAACCGGCTGTGCGGGCCCTGCGCGATCACGGCATCGACCTCACTGCTGTGCCGGGCAGTGAACTGGTCAAAGGCACCGGCGGGCCGCGCTGCATGTCCCGCCCCGTCTATGGGCCGCCGTGCTCGGATTCGCTGACGTGTCCGCAAGCCTGTGACGCGTGACGGTGCGCGCTCAGCCCCGGCCGGTGATGCGGCGGCTGTCGAGGGAAGGGGCGTCGAAGGCGGCGATGGTGTGCGCGGCCTGCTCGCGGTCGCCCTGGGCCAGGTGGGTTTCGGCGAGCTGGGCGCCGTAGTAGGCGCGGGAGCGGCGCATGGCGGGCGGCAGCAGCTGCAGGGCCTGGACGGTGGCAGCCTGGGCCTGGCCGTAGTGTCCGAGTGCCTGGTGGTCGGTGCGGGGCCGGCCTCCTGCTCGCGAAGAGCGGTCGGCGGTGCGGTGCCCGGTCCTGCTCGCGAAGATGGGGTGAGGTGGGTGGTGGACCCTTTGCCCGTGCACGGTCACCGATGGCTCCGCCCCGGTGTCCGCTGCCGGTGCGGGCTGGTATCGAGCGGGCCGAAGTGCAGGTCAATGGCCCACCATGTGTCCATGGCGACCACGCCGATGAACCGAGGAACAGCCATTCGCTCTCTCCGGATTCGGTAAACGCTGCCCGCATGACGGCGGTGGCGGCGATGGCTGAGAACCCGTCCCACCTTCGGAGTCGGCGCTCAACCGGTCTTTCGTGCGATTGCAGGACGCAGGGGCTCTGCGTATGACCAGGAACCCATCGCACTTCGACGGCAACCGAGACCTGACCGCCCATGGCACGATGCGGCCCGCACAAGCCTGCGCCGCGCCGGTCACCGAGTAGAGCCACGAAGGTCACGGACACCCGGCCCAAGCCCGGACGCTACTGAGCGGACTGGTCAATGCACGCAATGCCGGTACTTTCCGCGCGTGAATCCGCCCCGGAATCCCGGAGGGCTGCGGTCCGGCTGGTCGCGGAACGGAGCTGCACGGGGAGTGCTTGTCCGCCCATGACTGTGCTGCAAAGCTCCCGTCGCACGCTCTGCGGCGGCCGGGGCACAGGACAGACCCCGGTTCTACTCCGTGGACAACCCCTCAGGAGGGCAATCCCATGGTGCGACCGAAACTGCGGCCCCTACTGCTCGGCTTGGGTACTGCGACCGTCATGCTGGGCACCACTCCGGCAGCGGCCACAGCGGCTGAAGCCCCGGCTTCGAAGGGCGCATCAGCCGCCGCCTACTATTCCTGCACGGTTCCCCGCGGCTACACCTACAACCATGTCTCAAGGACCACGACCTGCTCCACCGGCGTGCTCTATCACGTAATAAAGCCCAGGTCGGGCGTCTGGGCCTGCACCGTTCCGGCGGGTTTCACCTGGACCCAAACCTCGACCACCATCGTCTGCAACATCAGCGGATTCAGCACCCTGTACCTCCTCCGGGCAAAGTGAGCCCGGCCCTTTCGGGTACCCCGGGGGTCAGCCGAAATCCTCGTCAAGACGGTCACCGCATCCCGGCTGCCTGACGTAGCGCCCACGGGGACCGGATGAGCTCGTCGGCGCGCTGTTCCCGTACCCCGGTTGGTGCTGGTGGAACGGATGCCGTCACCGGCGGGACAGTCCACCGCCGCCGACCAGCTCGTCCGGGCCGTCACGGAGCGACCGGTGGGGTCGGTGGTCCGGATGGTGCACTCGAGCCGAGCGCATCGGCAATGCTGATCGCCATTACGGCAAAAGCGGAAAGGGCGGCACGAGAAATACCTGCCGAGTGAGACATCTTTGAGTGTCTGGAGAACCGTCCCATTCGGCTTCGAAACCGTAACCCCCCGCCGGTAGTTCGGTGACGGGTTCGGCCAGTATCGGGGAGAAGGGCAACGTCGGCATAGCCGACGCCTATCACTGTTTTCACTGACCCCTTCCAGCTACTCGCCAGACTGGCATCGGAGTTCACCCGAGTCGCGCCACGCGGGCCGCCACCACCCAACGCCGCGCAGACGCCATCGATCTGAAGCTGGCCGGGGTGGACTGGCTGACGATCGGGCGGAAGCCGGCCGCGGACCCGGCGATCAACTCCGACCGCGTCGCCTACCCGCAGGGGTACGGCATCGACAAGTACAAGCGCGGGCTGGAGCCGCCGAGCGACAAGCGGCTGATCGAGCTGGCCTGCGAGGACGTCACCAAAGCCTTGCGGGAGCGCAGTATCCGGTCGCTGCCTGCGCAGCGTCGCCGCGAGATCGCCGACGCCTCCACTCCACAGCTCAGGGCTCAACTCGCGCAGATCGAGAGGGGGTTGGCGCTGTACCGCTCTCCCGGTGCGATGGCCGCGGTGCTCACAGAGGGCCGGGAGATGCCGGCCGCTGTATGTGCAGCAGCCCCGACCGCAGGAAGGCGGGGTATGGCAGTGGCCGTGGATCACTGACCACCGCATCAGCGCGGCCCGCTTTCGCGGCATCGACCTGGCGCGCATCGTCGTCGCCGCCGACCCGGCGGGCGGGGAATCGGCGGTCGGCGACGAGACCGGCATCGTGGCCGTCGCCCGCGACCGGGCCGGGCACCTGTACGTCCTCGACGACCGCTCCGGCAATCGCGGGGCCGACGCGTGGGGCCGGGAGGCGTGCCTGCTGGCGATCGAGCTGCGCGCGGATGCCATCACGGTGGAGTCCAACTACGGCGGCGACATGAGCAAGCAGGTCCTGCGCCAGGCGTGGCAGGAGTTGCAGCGCGAGCAGCGCACCGAGGGCCTGCCCATGCCGGCGGTGCTGTCGGTGACGGCCAAGCACGGCAAGAGGCTCAGGGCCGAGCCGATCGCTCAGCTCTACGAACAGGGCCGCGTCCACCACGTCGGGGCCTGGCCGGAACTGGAGCAGCAGATGGTGACCTGGGTCGCCGGGATGGACAGTCCGGACCGGATGGACGCCGCGGTTCACGGGCTGACGCAGCTCGCGGTCGCAGGATCCAGCGGTACGGGCGGTACGCCGTACCAGGACGGGAGGCTGTCCGGGTGTCGCTGACCGCCGTCGCCGGACCACCGGACTACCTGCATGTCACATCAGTGCCTTCGGGGGCGACTCCGTGGCTCGGTGAAGGCTCCCCGGGCGCGACCGAAAACGGGTTTTCGGGGTTCGGTTCACCGGGGTTCGGTTCACCGGAACCAGGTGGATCGGGGGGTCTGGTAAGTACCTATAACCAATAACTACAGAAGAACCCCCTACCCCCGCAGCAGTGAGGGGGAATCCAGCCTCAAGACTCCGAGAAGCGTCGCCGTCAGGACGCCTGTGCGGGGTCTACGAGCGCCCCGCGGCCGAGCGGGGCCGGGAGATCATTTGCGAGCTTCAGGGGCCGGTACAGGCCGTCCTCGGCCCCGGGGATCAATCGAACCGTGGTTGGCGCTGAGATTGATCACGGCCGCCCAGGGCGTGTCCGATGGGCCGGTGATGGGCAAGAGGAGCGTTCGTTGAGGGTTGGTATCGGGCGGGGTGACTCAGTGCCGCTGCTCGACCCGCCGTTCCTGCCGCCAGCCTGCGAGGGAAGGCGGTGTGGTGATGTGGAGGTGTTTCCGTGACCTGAAGTAACCGTGTTTCCGTTTCCGGGGGCAGGGATGCTGTTCGCGTCCCATCCGCCAACTGCTCGACGGAGGCCCTCATGACCATCAACGGTGCGGGAGCGACGCTGCCCGCCCTCCTGTATGCGAAGTGGGCCGACAACTACCAGAAACAGGCCGGGAATAGGGTCACCTACCAGGGGGTGGGCTCGTCCGGCGGGGTCAAGCAGATCGTGGCCAAGGCCGTCGACTTCGCCGGCACCGATGTCCCCTTGTCGCTCGATAAGCTCCACTCCCATGGTCTGGAGCAGTTTCCCGCGGTGATCGGCGCCGTCACGCCCGTCGTGAACATCCCAGGCGTGGGGCCCAGGACACTGCGCCTGACCCCCGAGGCCCTGGCCGACATCTACCTGGCCCGTATCCGGAAGTGGAACGATCCCGCGATCGCCGAGCTCAATCCCGGTCTGTCCCTGCCCGCGACCGACATCTGCGTGGTCCGCCGCGCCGACGGGTCGGGCACCACCTGGTTGTTCACCCAATATCTGGCCGCCCGCTCCAAGGAATGGGAGCAGAAGCTCGGCAGCGGCGCCACCGTGAACTGGCCGAGCGGGCTGGGCGGCAAGGGCAACGAGGGTGTGGCCGCGTTCGTCCGAGAGCTCGCGGGCGCGATCGGTTACGTTGCCGCGCCGTATGCCGCCACCAGCCACTTGGCGGACGTGCTGCTGGAGAACCGTTCCGGCGCGTTCGTCGCTCCCACCACAGCCGCCCTCACCGCAGCCACCCAAGGTGCCACATGGATGCCCGGCGGCGAGCTGACCCCGAGTCTGCTGGACCGTGACGCCGCGGACGCGTGGCCCATCGCCGGCGCCTCCCTGGTCCTCACCTCCTCGGACCGTGCCGCAGGTGTCCATGCGTTCTTCGACTGGGCCTTTCATCACGGCGCCCAGGACTGCGCCGACCTCGGCTACGTGCCTGTGCCCACCGCGGTCGCGACCGCACTGACCGACAGCTGGAACGGGGCCTCGAAATAGCACACGGCCGGGCCCTCTGACGCGGACTGCTCCGCCCGCCGCGTCGCCGGAGCCTCCCCTGGGGCCCGTCCGATGAGTCGTGTGACTGCTGCGCGAGCCGATCGTTCTGGTCGAGGTGGGGCGGGGTGACTTATCGAACGAAGAGTGGGCCCGGCTGGGGCCCTGTCTGCCGAAGAACGTTGGCCGGGGCGGGCGTTGGAAGGGCCATCGGCAGGTGATCAACGGGACCCTCTTCCGGTTGAGGACCGGTATCCCATGGTGGGACCCGCCGACACGATTCGGGACGTGGCAGACGGTATATGACCGGCATCGGCGCTGGTCAGCGGACGGCACGTAGGGCAGGGTTCTGCGGGCTGTCCAGGCGGATGCCGACGCGGAAGGTCGTATCGACTGGTCGATGGTGAGCGTGGACTCCACCGTGTGCCGGGCTCACCAGCACGCTGCCGGCGCACGCAAGCAGTCCCCGCGCAGGCCCGGCAGGCGCACCCGGCCCGCCCAGCACCGTCCAGATGAAGCTCTCGGCCGCTCACGCGGTGGGCTCACGACGAATGTCCATCTGGCGAGTGAGGGCGGATGCCGACCGCTGGCTATCCTCGTCACGCCCGGACAGTGGGGTGATGCCCCACAACTGATCCCGGTCTTGGACCGTGTCCGTGTCCCGCGGACAACCGGCGGACATCCGCGGACGCGTCCGGATCACCTGTGCGGCGACAAAGCGTACAGCTCATGCCGGAACCGGCTTACCTGCGCCGGCGACGCATCCGGCACACGGTTCCCGAGCGCCGGGACCAGCGGGCCAACCGTCGGCGGCGTGGCAGCCGCGGCGGTCGTCCTTCCGGATTCGACCGGAGACTCTATGCCCGCAGGAACGAAGTCGAGCGGACGGTCAACGCGCTCAAGGGCTTCCGGGCAGTGGCGACGCGGTACGACAAGAGAGCGTTCGTCTTTCACGGCACGGTCACCCTCGCCGCGATCCGGCTGTGGCTTCGCCAGTAGCCCACTGGGCCGCAGCCGCTCAGTCCGAGCAAATGCACTCGCCGTACTCATCACAGCGCCCACTCGCGAACCCCTCGGCCTTACAGGCGAGGTCACAGGCTTTATCTCCACCGAGTTGGCAGGAGATGCTCGACGGGTGGGCGGCGGGTGCGGCCGACGTGAGCGCAAGCCGCTCATGGCCGCCTCGTGCGACGGCCGCCCGCACCAGGCACCGCTTGCTGCTGAAGATGGTCCAGCGCATCCACCAGGCCGGGCGCGCCGACGGCTGGCCGCAGGGCGACTGCCTGCCCGCTCGGGTCGTGTTCGGCCCGCACTTCAGTGGCTGCGGGGGCGGTTGAGCACGATGTCGGCGGCCATGGCGCGTACTTCGCTGTGGGTGTGGCCGGGGTGGTCGGTGGCGAGGAAGTGGCTGCCGATGGCGAGGCTGAAGGCGAGGAGGCTGCGGGCCTCGATCTCGTCGGGGTCGTCGCAGAAGGTGCTGATCATCTCGCGCAGGAGGGTCATGCGGGCGTTGTCCACCCGGCGCAGGCGTTCGGCGGCGGCCTCGTCGCGTCGGGCCCAGTCGCGGATCGCGAGGTCGACCGGCAGCAGGCGGTCTGCTGAGAGCGTCAGCTGGCCGGCCAGGCGGATCTTCTCCCGCGGCTCGTCGTCGAGGTTTCTGACGCGTTCGAGCACCTCGCCGACGCTCTCCTGCTCCCAGGTGTCCAGCATCGCCTCCAGCAGCGCGTTGCGGTCCGTGAAGTATCCGTAGAAGCCGCCTTTGGTGACCCCGAGTGCTTTGGCGAGAGCCTCGATCCGTACGGCGTCCACGCCTTTGGCGGCCAGCGTCCGGAGTCCTTCCTCGATCCACGTCTCGCGCGGTGTGCGCTGCGCGCCCACGGTGTGTCTCCTCTCACGTACCGCCCCTGCTATACGCCTCCGTATAAGCGGGCTAGCCTCCGTTGTACGTCACCGTATACAACGACTCAGGAGAGATTCCATGGCCATCGGATCTGTCGCCTGCCCCGGGCCCGGATACGCCGAGGACTTCAGCGGCCGGCGTAAGTCAGGCTGCCGCCGTCCTGTGGTCGCAGCCGGGATGCCTGGTGGCCCGCCCCTGGGGCATGCCCGAGGGCGGTGCTGTCGTCTCCGCCGTGAAGTTCGGCTCCCAGGACGCCCTGGAGATGGCGTTCGCCGAGCGGGAGCGCAAGCTCCGTCGGCTCCGCTGCCTCCAGTCCAGTTAGGGGGCCGCGGACGATGAGGCTCCCGAACGCCGCCCACACCTCGCGGCCCTGGCGGATCCACGAACTCGCCCCCGATTTCCGGGTGGAAGACGTGTGGTCCTTTCGTACCCCCGGAGCCGGGCCGGACGACTTCCCCACGCTGCTCAGCGCGCTGCGCGCGACGGAGGGGTCCAGCACGCAGCCCCTACTGGTCCGCTTGCTGTTCGCGGTGCGCTGGAAGCTGGGCGCCCTGTTCGGCTGGGACGCCCCCAAGGCCGGCCTCGACGGGCGGGTACGGTCGCTGTGCGACCGCCTGCCGGATGACCTGCGGGGGCCCCTGACAGCGGTAACGGGGCCGGACACCCCGTTCACCACCGTGTACCAGCTGCACGACGAATGCGCCGAAGAGCTGGCGAACAAGACCGTCCATGCCGTCTGCCACCTGGGGTGGGTACAGGCCGACAGCGGGGAGTACGAACTGCGGATGGCGGTCCTGGTCAAAGCCAACGGCCGGTTCGGACGGCTGTACATGGCCGCCATCAAGCCGCTCCGCCACCTGATCGTCTACCCGGCGCTGACCCGCCAGTGGGAAGGCGCCTGGCGCGACCGCGAACGTCTGTGAGCCCAGCCGCCGTGATGACCTGCAGTCCGTCGCCGGCCTGGGCGAAGACCTCGATGCCGTCGTCGCCGTCGAGGAGGTCGGCCAGGCCGAGTCGGACCAGGGCGTCATCGTCGACGATCATGGCGCGGATCATGTGCGGGGGCCGTTCTGCTCGGGGTCTGCGGGGCGGGGGATACGGGCGGCCAGGCGCCAGCTGCCGCCGCCGTGGGGGCCGGCGTCCAGGCGCCCGCCAAGGGCGTTGACCCTCTCGCGCAGGCCCACCAGCCCGAAGCCGGAGGGAGCGGTGTCCGCGGCGGGGGCGCCGGGGCTGTTGGTGATCTCGACGGTGGTGGCCGGCGGCCCGTGGTCGAGGTGGATGCGTACCGGCGCGCCCGCGGCGTGTTTGCGGGCGTTCGTCAGCCCTTCCTGGACCAGTCGGTAGACGGCCAGCCGGTGGGCGGTGGGAGTCTGATCGGGGCGGCCGTGGACGGTCATGTCGATGTCCTGCCCAGCTGTGCGTGCCTGTTCGACCAACTCCTGCACGTCGCGCAGAACGGGGGCGGGCACAGCGCCGGCACCGGTGGTGGTATGGGGGTCGTGCAGGGCTCCGAGGACGACGCGCAGGTCGGTCAGGGCCTCGGCGGAGACGGTGCGCAGCAGGGTGAGGCGTTCGGCGACCGGGGCGGGCAGGACGTCGGTCTTGGTGGCCAGGGCCCCGGTGTGCAGGGCGATAAGACTCAGACGGTGGGCCAGGATGTCGTGCATCTCTGCGGCGATATGGGAACGCTCGGCTGCGCGGGCGCTCTCCTCACGCAGTTTCCGCTCGATCCGCAGATGCTCGACCTGAGCGTTGAGTGCCCGCACCAGGCGGCGGCGGTTGTGCCACCACAGCACGCCCGTCACGGCCAAAAGCAGCAACAGGACCGCGCTGAACTGTTTGGGATTCCACAGTGCGGCCCCCGCCACCACCAGCAGCAGGCCGTAGCGCCCGTATACGGTCCACGAGGGCTTTGTTCTCCGGCTCACCCCAGAATCCTGGGCATGTGTCCGCTTTCTTTTCCTCCGACGATCGTCCGCAGCGCCCCCCTACTTTGGTAGGGGGCGAGCGTCGCACAACGACGGATACGCCGGCGAAAGCCGGTTTCTAGCGTCGAAGTCATGGACAACCGCCCCACCTCGCACGACCGTGTCCTCGCGCAGCGCCACGCCGAGGGCTGGATGTTCCTCATCGAGGCCGCCCGGGAAATGCGCACCACCGGCGCCCTCGCTCCCCGCGGTACGGCGCCGGCCCGCGCCCTGACCGAACCGGTACGCGCCCAGGCGGGACGGCCCGTGGACATCCTGGAAGCGGGGACCGGGACGGGAGCGGTCACCCGCGCTCTGATCGCCCAGCTGTCGCCGGGCAGCCGCCTGGACATCGCCGAAACCAACCCGCGCTCGGCGGCTCGGATACGCCACCTCGCCGCCACGCACCCGCGCCTCGCCGGGCACCGGGAGCAGGTCCGCGTCCACCCCCGGCGCGTAGAAGACCTGGACACCGACCGGCGCTATGACGTCATCGTCTCCGGCCTGCACTTCGCCGACTTCACCCACCGCCAGGTCGAGACCGTCATGGACCGGTACCTGGAGCTGCTGCATCCCGGGGGCACCCCGACCTACTCCGCCTGCCTGGGCACTTGGCAGCTCCGCGCCCTGCTGCCCTCCCGGACCCAGGCCCGCCGGCGCCGGTCCGTCGACGAGGTGCCGGCCGCCTACCAGCGCCGGTACGCCACCGGCTGCCGGACGGCCTGGGCCCATCTTCCCCCTGCCCGGGTCCGGCAGCTCAAGCGGCCCGCGGACGCCGTACCGGGCCCGGCGCCTGCCGTGGCCGGAGCAGGCCGGTGAACGCGCTGACCACCGCCCTCGGCCAGCTGCCGGCCGCCGGCGCCTACGCGATCGTGGCCGTGGCCGTCCTGGCCGAGTCGGTCCTGCTCATCGGGGTCTTCATTCCCACCCTCACCCTCCTGCTGACGGCCGGCGCGCTGGCACGCACCGGAACCCTGCACCTGCCCCTGCTGATCACGACCGCCGCCGGCGCCGTCGTGGTGGGCGACTTCCTCGCGCACCGCACCGGGCGGGCCCTCGGCGCCCGCCTGCGCACCGGCTGCCTCGGCCGCTGCCTGCCCATCGCCGCATGGCAGCGCGCCGAGGCGCAGATGGCCCGCCGTGGCGGGCACGCCGTCTTCCTGGCCCGCTTCCTCCCGGTGATCCGCACCGTCACTCCCCATCTCGCCGGCGCCTCTCGCCTGCCCTACCACCGCATCGCGCCCTACAGCCTTGCCGCGGCCCTGCTGTGGGCCACCGCCGAGGCCGGTGCCGGATACACCGCCGCTGCCTCCCTCCAGCACGCCCTCACCTTCGGCGGGCCCGTACTCGCCATGAGCGCAGGCGCAGCGACCGGGACCGTACTGCTCTGGTCCGCACTCCGCCGCAACCGGACAGCGGCAAGCAGCGTCGCGCGCCGGTCTGCCCTACGGAACTCCGGCGCGACAAAAGGGGCAGGCCGAAGCGCTCGGGCGACAGCTACAGCGGGACGAGCGGCAGTCCGACCCGTTCGGCCCGTCGGGCGGACACCGGGCAGTGATGGAGCTGCCTGCCTGGTGGATTTCTGACGCGGGCCGTGGGGAGCGCGACTTTTTCGTTGCCCAGTGCCTACTCACTGCGGCAGGGCAGTTACTCAAAAGCCGGAAGGGATTCCCAATCATGGTGTCAAACCGAGGCGGTGACGCCTTGTGACTGCATCAGGCCGCTGCGGCGGCTGGCTGAGGCGTGACGGTCTCGAAGGTGCGGTGGTCGCGTATCAGGGCCCACAGCACTTTCGGGCGGCGCCTGGCCGGCGCCGACCGGATCACCACACTGCTCACCCGCCTGGGACACGATCAGGACGTGGCCGACGTTGACACCATCCCCGGCATGGGCCCCGCGGCCGCCCAGATCATCATCGCCGAGACCGGCGGCGACATGGCGCAGTTCGCCACCGCCGGCCACCTCGCCTCCTGGACCGGGGTCTGCCCGGGGATGAACGAATCCGCCGGCGTCGCCAGGTCCGGCCGCACCCGGCAGGGCAACAGCAACCTCAAACGGGGATCAGTTCCCGGCAGATTTCCCACACATCAGGTCCCACCGGACGCGGAGTCCCGGCTACCGGCATACCAACCGTCTGCCCGGCCAGGAAAGGCCGGGGCGGAACCCCGACATCTTCAGTGATCTTCTCATGGCGGTCGGTGATTGCTGTGATGGGTCGGCTGGCTTGGCGCATGCCCTCCACCGGCGTGCGATCAACAGGTTCGTAGGGGTGGCGGCCCGTGGAAGGCCTGGTGTGACGGCAGTTCGGCGACGAAGGCCGCGCCTGTGCCGGGCGGGGTGTCCCGTACGGTGAGGCTGCCGCCGTGGTGCTGTGCGATGGCGCGGGCGATGGCCAGGCCCAGTCCGCTGCCGCCGGCGTCCCGGCTGCGGGCCTCGTCGAGGCGGGTGAAGCGCTCGAAGATCCGCTCCCGGTCGGCGGGCGGGATGTCGGAACCGTCGTTGTGGACCTCGATGCCTACGGTGCTCGCTCCTGCCCCAGCCTCTGTGCAGGTGAACGTTGTCACCTTCACGACCGAACGGGCGTGCCGCGCTGCGTTGTCGAGCAGGTTGCGCAGCAGTCGCCGCAGCTGTCCCGCGTTGCCGGACACCAGGATCCGGTCGCCGCCCGGCTCGTGCGCGCACATGACGATCTCGGGCCCCTCGGGCCGCGTGTGGCGCATCTCGGTGACCAGATCCCGAGCGAGGTCGGTGAGGTTGACCGGCTTGTTCATGGCGTCGGACCGGTCGTCATCGGGCCGGGCGAGGAAGAGCAGGTCGTCGGCGAGCTGCTGCAAGCGGCCGGCGGACTCCAGGGCCTCGCGGGTGGCCCGGGGCCAGTCGGTACGGTCGGGGTGGGCGAGGGAGATCTCCAGCGAGGCGCGCAGGGCCGAGATGGGGCTGCGGAGTTCGTGGGAGGCGTCGGCGACGAACCGGCGCTGCTGTTCGGCGGAGCGCTGCAGGCGGTCGAGGGTGTCGTTGGTGGTGACGGCCATGCGGGCGATCTCGTCCTTGGCCCGGGGAACGGGCACACGGCGGTCCAGGTGCTGTTCGCTGATCTCGGCGAGTTCGGCGCGGATCGCCTCAACGGGCCGAAGGGCACGCCGCGTTGTCGTCCAGGCGAGCGCGGTGATCAGGAGCGCGGCCCCCGGCACGCTCGCGTACAGGATGGGGTCCAGGGCCCTGACGGTGTTCTCCGCGTCGAAGGGGGTGACCAGCACGTACACGGCGTAGTTGCCATCGACCTCGAAGTATGACCGGCCCTTGGTCGGGTCATGGGAGGGGACGTAGCTGAAAACGCCTACTGCCGTGAAGGTCCGCCCGTGCATGCGGTTGGTGTCGCCGGGAGGCCCGGGCCGGGTGCGTACGGTGCGTACGGTGTGCCAGCTCGGCGCGGCTGTGCGGGGTGTCGGGGTGAGCGGTTTGCCGGCGAACTTCACCCCTTTCAAGGGCTCGCCTCGCAGTACGGGGACGCCGCGCGGATCGAGTACGACGAACGGCAGCCCGACCGTGTCTCCATGAGTGATGGTGCTGCCGCCCTGGTCGGCGGCGTTGTCGCGGGCGATGGCTCGGGCCTGGGCCAGAGCCTGGTCCTGGCTCGCGGCCATCCGGGAGTCGTAGACGTGCTGGCGCAGCCACCATGCGCCGACCGCGGCGAGCAGGAGCGCGGCGAGCCCGGCGGCCAGGGCGGTACGGGCGCGGATGGGCAGCCGGGCGAAGGGACTGCGCGGAAGCAGCCCGCGCAGGCGGCGAGGGCTAGGCACCGTCGGCCACCAGGCGGTATCCGGCGCCGCGCACCGTCTCGATGCTGTGCTGCCCGAAGGGATGGTCGATCTTGCGGCGGAGCATGCTGATGTAGACCTCGACGATGCTGGGGGCGCCGTTGTAGGCCATGTCCCAGGCGTCGTCGAGGATTTCGGCCTTGGACAGCACCTGTCCAGGGGCCCGGATGAGGCAGCGCAGTACGGCGAACTCCTGCCCGGTCAGCGCGATCTCCTGCTCGCCCCGGCCGCAGCGCCGGCCCGCGGTGTCCAGCCAGAGGTCGCCGGCGCGCAGCACCCCGTCGCCGGTACTGCCGCCGCGGCGGATCAGGGCGCGCAGCCGGGCGAGCAGCACCACGTAGGAAAAGGGCTTGCGCAGATAGTCGTCGGCGCCGATGTCCAGCCCCTCGGCTTCGTCGTATTCGCCGTCTTTGGCGGTGAGCATCAGCACGGGGGTGTTCACGCCCGCCGCGCGCAGTTCGGCACAGACCCGGTAGCCGTGGATGCCGGGAAGCATGATGTCCAGCACGATCGCGCGGAAGGGATGCTTCAGCCCGAGGCGGAGGCCCGTCGGCCCGTCGGCGGCGTGCTCGACGGTGTAGCCCTCGGCCTCCAGTCCGCGCCGTATGACCGCGGCGATCTGCGGGTCGTCCTCCACCACCAAAACATTCATGACCCCAAGAATGCCAGGAAACTCGTAGGACAGTCTCGTCCCGCCTTTCTTCCTTAATGATCTTTAAGGTTTCTGGGCATTCATTGAGGGCGGTTGGGACATCATCGGCAGCATTCGTCGGCAGTTCGCCGGAGTCCGAGCGCCTCGATTGGATTCTTCATGATGCTCCCTTCGCCTTCACACTCTCCTATGCGCCCGTGTTCCCCATACACGGGACGGGTGAGCCGCACACGGTATGGACCACTGCCCTCGCCGTCTCTCCCGAGCAGCCGGGCCGTATTACTCGCTGGTGGCAGTCAGCCACCGAATTGGCCTCTTCGACGGCCCAGGCGCACGGGACCTGGGCGATGTCCGGGGCCGCCACGCTGGCTTCATGCAGTGCCTGTCGTGGGGGCGGGTCAAGCAGGGCTGGCAGGCCGAGAGCGTGGGCTGGCGGGATCCGGACGGCCGGCTGCTGGCCGCGGCGCTGGTCCTCTCTCGTCCTGTGCCCGCGTCAGGGGCGGCGGCAAGGAATCGCAGATACAGACCCATGACTGGCCGAACGGGCTGAATGAGCCCTCATGGTGTCCACGCTCGTCGATTCCGGCTACGGCCCGTCCGGTTCTCAGCCACGTGGCCCCCGGGAGGTGCCCGGGAGCGGTGTGGCATGTCCCACACCCGCTCTAGGCGTGGAACGGACGAAAGGGAATGGGGGTCCTTTTGCGCAGGTGCCGTCCGGAATCTGTGGTGCGGCGCCGGTTGGGGGGCGGTTCGGTAGCAATACATTCGGTATTAACACAATGGAGAAACGTGTGATGACGGACAGCAAGCGCCGCAAGGGCCTGATAGCCACTGCAGCGCTGCTCGGGGGTGTGCTGACCCTCGGAGCGTGCGGTGACGGCGACGGGGGCGGCCAGGACAACACGAAGAAGGCCGACGAGGCGGCGGCGAAGGACGCCTCGGAAGCCAAGATCAAGGTCGAACCGAAGGACGGCTCGACGGCCGCGGGTATCAGCAGCGACGCCAAGGTCAGCGTCACCGGCGGCAAGCTGACCGACGTACAGATGACCTCGGGTGAGAACAAGAAGCCCGTCGAGGGCACCCTCGCCGCCGACGGCAGCTCCTGGAAGCCGAAGAAGCAGCTGGAGCGCTCGACCAAGTACACGATCACCGCC
>NZ_LGCW01000242.1:0-222 GCF_001279365.1 Streptomyces sp. NRRL F-5755
CGGAGCCGCTGCCGGCACCAGCCCCAGAACCCGAGCCGGTCCCGCTCCCGCCGCTGCCGGAGCCGCCCGCGTCGGATCCGCCGCCGGAGTGCGCGCCGCTGCCCGACCCCGTACCGGTGCCGCCGCCCGACCCCGTACCGGAGCCGTTGCCCGCTCCGCCCCCGGCCCCGGTACCGCTGCCGCCGTCCCCGGATCCGCCCCCGTCTCCCGAGCCGCCGGTTC
>NZ_LGCW01000243.1:0-218 GCF_001279365.1 Streptomyces sp. NRRL F-5755
CGATAGCGGATAGTACCGTGAGGGAATGGTGAAAAGTACCGCGGGAGCGGAGTGAAATAGTACCTGAAACCGTGTGCCTACAAGCCGTGGGAGCGTCGCGCAGAGAACTTGTTCTTTGCGTCGTGACTGCGTGCCTTTTGAAGAATGAGCCTGCGAGTTTGCGGTATGTTGCGAGGTTAACCCGTGTGGGGAAGCCGTAGCGAAAGCGAGTCCGAAGA
>NZ_LGCW01000244.1:0-217 GCF_001279365.1 Streptomyces sp. NRRL F-5755
TCTTCGGACTCGCTTTCGCTACGGCTTCCCCACACGGGTTAACCTCGCAACATACCGCAAACTCGCAGGCTCATTCTTCAAAAGGCACGCAGTCACGACTGCCATCCAAAGGACGACAGCGACGCTCCCACGGCTTGTAGGCACACGGTTTCAGGTACTATTTCACTCCGCTCCCGCGGTACTTTTCACCATTCCCTCACGGTACTATCCGCTATCG
>NZ_LGCW01000245.1:0-216 GCF_001279365.1 Streptomyces sp. NRRL F-5755
CCGGTAACGGTTGGAGTTGACTGGTACTAATAGGCCGAGGGCTTGTCCTCAGTTGCTCGCGTCCACTGTGTAGGTTCTGAAGTAACGAACTCGCCTTGCTGGCTGGAGTTCATCTTTATAGTGTTTCGGTGGTCATAGCGTTAGGGAAACGCCCGGTTACATTTCGAACCCGGAAGCTAAGCCTTTCAGCGCCGATGGTACTGCAGGGGGGACCCT
>NZ_LGCW01000246.1:0-211 GCF_001279365.1 Streptomyces sp. NRRL F-5755
GTCAGGTAGAGAATACCGAGGCGTTCGGGTGAACTATGGTTAAGGAACTCGGCAAAATGCCCCCGTAACTTCGGGAGAAGGGGGGCCACGGCTGGTGATGGGACGTGCTCCCTGAGCTGGTGGTGGCCGCAGAGACCAGCGAGAAGCGACTGTTTACTAAAAACACAGGTCCGTGCGAAGCCGTAAGGCGATGTATACGGACTGACGCCTG
>NZ_LGCW01000247.1:0-211 GCF_001279365.1 Streptomyces sp. NRRL F-5755
GTCAGGTAGAGAATACCGAGGCGTTCGGGTGAACTATGGTTAAGGAACTCGGCAAAATGCCCCCGTAACTTCGGGAGAAGGGGGGCCACGGCTGGTGATCGCCCTTGCGGTGTGAGCTGGTGGTGGCCGCAGAGACCAGCGAGAAGCGACTGTTTACTAAAAACACAGGTCCGTGCGAAGCCGTAAGGCGATGTATACGGACTGACGCCTG
>NZ_LGCW01000248.1:0-210 GCF_001279365.1 Streptomyces sp. NRRL F-5755
CCCCGGGCCAGGCCGGTGACGCACCCGCATTCGAGAAGGTCATGGCCCGGATCCGGGTGTCCCGGCCGGTCGGCAGACCGCGGACGGCACCGGTCTCGGCGTATTCCTCTCGGGCGATCCGCGGCCATCTGCGGCGGCGCGGGATCCGGGCGGTGATCCCGCAGCCTGCCGACCAGGCCGCGAACCGCAAACGGCTCGGCAGCCGAGGCG
>NZ_LGCW01000249.1:0-209 GCF_001279365.1 Streptomyces sp. NRRL F-5755
AGGGTGAGACCTGATGCCGAGCCGATTGTGGTGAAGTGGATGATCCTATGCTGTCGAGAAAAGCCTCTAGCGAGTTTCATGGCGGCCCGTACCCTAAACCGACTCAGGTGGTCAGGTAGAGAATACCGAGGCGTTCGGGTGAACTATGGTTAAGGAACTCGGCAAAATGCCCCCGTAACTTCGGGAGAAGGGGGGCCACGGCTGGTGAT
>NZ_LGCW01000250.1:0-205 GCF_001279365.1 Streptomyces sp. NRRL F-5755
CAGCGTGATGTTCTCCAGCGCGGTCAGCGTGGGCAGCAGGTTGAACGCCTGGAAGATGAAGCCGATCTTGTCGCGGCGCAGCCGGGTCAGGTGCTTGTCCTTCAGCCCGTTCAGCTCGGTGTCGCCGATCAGGGCCGAGCCGCCAGATATCGCGTCCAGTCCGGCCATGCAGTGCATCAGGGTGGACTTGCCGGAGCCGGACGGG
>NZ_LGCW01000251.1:0-202 GCF_001279365.1 Streptomyces sp. NRRL F-5755
CGCCGGAGGATGAGGTTCCTTTGAAAAGCCCACCGGCACCCTAGGGGTGCGGGTGGCACACACAGCGAGGACGCTGTGAACGGTCGGGCCTATTCCGCCCGCCGTTCCGCTCCCGTGTGTGTAACCGGGATAGCCCGGAAGCATTCACGGAGAGTTTGATCCTGGCTCAGGACGAACGCTGGCGGCGTGCTTAACACATGCA